>JANNUY010000644.1:0-7411 GCA_031414155.1 Acidobacteriota bacterium | reverse complement strand
CGGGCGTGCAACGCCGCTCAATGCCCGCAATCTGAACGTCACCGCGCAATGCATCGGCCTCGATTATTTCCGCACCCTCGGTACGCCGCTCGTGCGCGGACGCGACTTCACGCCGCAGGATTCGGCCCATGCGCCTGCCGTGGCGATCATCAACGAAACGCTGGCGCGTCGCTTCTTTCCGAACGAAGACCCGCTCGGCAAACGCTTGCGCTTCGGTGACCCTGCATCAAATGCTCAACCCTGTGAAATCGTCGGCATCGTGAAAGACTCCCTCATCCGCCTTGATGACCAAACCTTGCGCGCTGCTACCTATCGCCCGCTGGCGCAGCAGCATTCCCAACGATTGACGTTGGTGGTTCACACTGACGGAAATCCAAACGCCTTGTTTGCTGCCGTACGGCGCGAAGTGCAGGCGCTCGACGAAAACATACCCGCGCAGGAGATCAAGACGCTTGACGAATTTATTGCGTTCTCCTTCTGGCCGATGCAAATGGGCGCGCGGCTGGTGGGAGCTTTCGGCTTGCTGGGCTTGTTGCTCGCCAGCGTGGGGCTTTACGGCGTGATGTCGTATGCGGTCGCTGCGCGCACGCGCGAGATCGGCGTGCGCATGGCGTTAGGTGCTGAACGGCGCGACGTGCTGCGGCTAATTGTCGGGCAAGGATTGGTGCTGACGCTGTTCGGCACAGGCGCAGGATTGGCGCTGGCTCTGGTGGCAACGCGCGTCTTGCAGCGTTTTCTCTTCGGAATTGGCGCAACCGACCCGCTCACGTTTTTTGGCGTCGCGCTGCTCTTGACGCTCGTCGCGCTGCTGGCCTGCTGGCTGCCCGCGCGCCGTGCGACGCAAGTTGATCCGTTAGTGGCTTTGCGACACGAGTGAGTGAACGACCGATAGGCTTCGTACATGATAAAAAACGTTGGAGCGAAGCTGCGTCAGGGTCGTGCGGCGGCCTGTTGGCGTTTGACCTCGCGCAAGGTCGCGTGCAGCGTCTCTGCCGCCAGTCCGTGCAACATCAGCCGGAACCCGGCGCTGAGCGTGGTGAGCGGCACCATCGGATGTTTGTTGTTGATGAGTCCCAGATATTGCGTGCTGTTCAAAATCCGCGCGACATAAACGCCGATGGTTTCGTCCAGTTGCAACGAGTTGGCCGCGCGCCAGAAATCGTTGTCGGTCAGAAAGAGTTGATAAAGCGGCGTATAAAGTTCGATGGCGGTTTGTACGTCAATCACATTCGTGAAGCGGCGCGGAAACTCGGCCAGGTAAAACGGGCCGTCGGTGATGGCGGCAAAATTGACTGGGTCCTGCGGCTCGATCTCACAGCCCTGGGCACGCATTTGCCGGTTCAATTCGATCACGAAGTTAAACAGATTGAGGTCGTGCTTGAGAAACACATCGTCCAGCAAATCTTCCAGCGTGGCGGGCTTGAGGGGACGCAACTGCATGCTGATCGTCGGCGCGTTGTCGGCGATGAACGCCAGAATCTCAGACCCCAGGTGAAAGTGCCGCATGATCAAAAAATTGGCTTCGGGGCTGACGAAATATTTCAATCCCCAATAGATCAAGCGATGCAGCATCCATGAAGAAGTGAAACTGTTCGGAATGAAAATCTTGATAAGTTGAATGATCGCTATGGCGGCTTTTGTGAAAGGGCTAACGACAGGGAAAAAAAACTGTCTGGACTTTGAGCGCATTGAAAGCAAGAGTGCCGCTTTTGCTTCATCCTCAACTGTTACGCTTTGGTCTAAATATAATGCGAGCCATGGGTCAGGATTATCGTAATTGAGCGGCTGTAAACTGAAATGATGGGAAAAATTCAACTGCATACAAGGTCACGACCTTCTAATTAAAGGGGGATTGGCTTGTGCTGAACAATGTGAGATGTGAATGCTACATTAACGTGATGATGTGCCTCTTCACTTTTTCCAAAACCAAACGCAATACAATACGACCATATCGAGCATGAGGTGAACTACAACAGCAAGTTTCCACCCTCCGACCACAGAGGTTTTTTCCAGAAATTTCTTAAATGATGCCGTTTGAGTTGCGACTTTCTTACTGCACTCGGTCATCTCCTCAATGGTGGACTGAAAGTATTTATACACTATGAGAAGAGGGAACAAATTCATCGATGTGGCAAGAACAAATAAAATGCTCAAAGAAATTTTGTGCTTCAATAAAAACGGCGCGTTTGATGAAAGCAACCACCCTAAACCCAACCCTGTAAACCCAAGATAAAAACTCCAGTAAAAATTAATGTAGTCAACGAACTTGAACGCAATATTTAGCAAAGTTGGTATCTCAGTATCTGAAAGGCTAACTTGGTTAGAACTTTGATCCACAGATACCTGCAAAGTGTTTTTTTTCCGGGGGGACATGAAACGGCTCCTGATATTGTCAGTGGTAACGGTAGAAAGCGAAATCATTAAAACTTCATGTTTCGACTAAGGTCAAGCGCATTAGCGAAATCACAAAACGCCCAATTTCAGGCTTCGTAACAACCCGGTGCCAGCAAATCGCTTTGCGAAGTGGCGGCGGCTAGCAATTCGATGTCGGCGCGCGACAGTTCAGCATGCTTGAGCGCATCCAAGGCGGCGTTGGCGGCCAGATCGCAATTCCAATAAGTCACCTGGCCGTTACGATCTAGCGCGTAATGTCGGCTTTGAATGCCGTTTTGCTTGAGAATGCGCGGTTTCAACCGCGAAGCCTTGCCGCCGATCAGACCCAGATGCGCTTCCATCTCATCATTGGTGATTGGCGGGCCTGGCAAAAACTTGCCGAGGGCTGTGATGTAAACCGGATTGTTCATTGCTTGCTCCTTTTCGCTGCTTGCCAATGTTTTCACGACGCGCGGAGTTTAGGGCTGAAGGCGCGATGTGGCGAGGGAGTTGTGGCAGTTTGATGATTGCCACTCTTCTACCGTGACAGGGTGCTAGTCAGTCGCAGGCCGTCGGTAAACGTATTCAAACACCGGCGAGGCCGCCAACGTTGTCGCAATCGCCATAAACACCATCATCGTGAACAGCGATGGCGTAATCAGTCCGCGCTCAAGGCCGATGTTGAGAATGATTAACTCCATCAAGCCGCGCGCATTCATCAGCGTACCGATTGCCAACGCTTCGCGGTTGCTTTCGCCGTGCCAGCGCGCGGCGGCCCAACAGGCGACGCCTTTGCCCAGACAGGCCGCGAGCAGAATCACCAACGCTACGGCCCACAATTGCGGAGTGTTTACCAAACCGAGCCGCGTGTTGAGTCCCGAATAAACGAAAAACAGCGGCAACAGAAAACTGGTCGTCAACGGTTCCAGCTTCTGTTGCAATTCGCGCGTCAGCAAGCCGCGCGGCAGGGCTGCACCGAGAATGAACGCGCCGAAGACGGCGTATATGCCGATGGCGTCGGTGAACCACGCACACAGCATCAAGAGCATCAGCACCAAAGTTAGCAGGCCCGAACTGAGTTTGCCTTCGCGTTCGACTGCCGTGCCCAGCCGCCGCAACAACGGACGCGCGACGCCGAACGTTATTACGGCGTAAAGAATTCCGCCGCCAATCGCCAACACTGCGATGCTGGCTTTGCCGCTGAAACTCGCCAGCACGATGGCGAGAATGCACCACGCGGCGGCGTCATCCATCGAACCCGCCGCCAGCGCCACCGTGCCCAACGAAGTGCCCGTCAGCCCGCGTTCATAAATGATGCGCGCCAGCATTGGGAACGCCGTGATGGACATGGCTGCGCCGAGAAACAACATCGCTTCAGAGTTGGAAACACCCGCTGTGAAATAGTCTGGTGTTTTGTTTAACCACAACGCCAACAGGCTCCCCAATGCGAACGGTGCGGCGATGCCAGCGAACGAAACCGAAGCCGCGCTGCGCCAGCGTTGCCGAATCAAATCAAGCTGAAATTCAGTGCCGACCAGAAACATGTAAAGCACCAAGCCCAGTTGAGCTACAGCGTAAATGATCGTTTGCGAAGGTTTGGGAAACAGATAGCCTTGCACGCTGGGCCAGAGCCAACCGAATAGCGAAGGCCCCATGACTACGCCCGCGATCATTTCGCCTACGACTTGGGGCTGGCCGATGCGCTGGCCGAGCCAACCTACTACGCGACAAGCGGCGAGGATAAAAGCTAATTGTAAAAAGAAACGGACGGAGAGATCGAAATTCGTCATAGTTTTTCGGATTTAATAAGCCGGATACTGCTGAAAAAAGCTGCTCGGTAATAAAGCGATTTGCGGTTGCGTGCAACCCGCGTGAGAGGGACGCAGGCATAATTATTCGGACGCTTTGTCTTGCGCGCTGTTGACAGTTAAAGGTGGTGTGACTATATGTGGCAGTGCAACCTATGGAGACACTCTTGTTATGTCAACTCTGTTCGACAAAGAAATAAAACGCGGTAGTACTGAAATGTTGATTCTGGCGCTGGTCGAAGACCGCCCGCGCCACGGGTACGAAATCGCCAAGTTGATCGAAGAACGCTCGGACGGCGTGCTGCAATTTCACGTCGCGTCGTTATATCCGCTGCTCTATCGCCTCGAAAAACGCGGCCTCATCAAAGGCACTTGGGTCGAAAAAGCAGGCGAACGACGCCGACGTTTTTACAAGCTGACGGCGGCGGGCAGGAAAGTGCTGGAAGAACAGCGGCAAACCTGGTCGGACTTTTTTGCGGCGCTCGACCGCGTAGCGAAGATCAACCCTGCGTAAGTCACGCGATGAATTCTGACTGGAAACAAATCGTGCGCGAACGGCTCGCCGTCTTGCGGTTGCCGCCCGCCCGTGAAATCGAAATTGTCGAAGAAGTCGCGCTGCATCTTGAAGCGATTTATGGCGACGCGCGGGGTGACGGCTTGTCAGAAGCCGAAGCCAAAGCACGCGCCGTGCAAAGTTATGACTGGCGCTTGCTCGAATGCGAACTGAGCCGCGTTGAACGTCAATGGCAGCCGCCGGTCAAAGCAGTTGAATGGCTCGAACGCAAAGGAGGAATGCGAATGGAATCGTTATGGCAAGACCTGCGCTTCGGCGCGCGAATGTTGATGAAACAACCGGGCTTTACGTTGATCGCGGTGCTGACGCTCGCCTTGGGCATCGGCGCGTGTACGGCGATTTTTAGCGTGGTGCATACGGTCTTGCTGCGGCCTTTGCCGTTTGCCGAGCAGGAACGACTCGTCGCGTTGTGGAAGCGCGACACGGCTGCCAATCAACCGTTTGTCGAATTGGCATTTGCCGAAGTGCGCGATTGGGGGCAGCAGGCAAATACGCTTTCCGGCGTCGCAGTATTACCCGCGACGGTGTATGGCTACGGTTATGTGCTGACGGTGCGAGGCCAAGCGGTGCAACTCGAAAGCGCGAAAGTGTCGGGCAGTTTCTTTTCGGTGTTGGGCGCGCAGGCGGCAGTCGGGCGTGTGTTCAGCGAAAGTGACGACGTGTTGAATGGGCCGAAAGTCGTTGTCATTAGCGACCGCGTATGGCGCGAACAATTCAATGCGGACGCGAACATCATCGGGCGAAGCATTACGCTGACCGAAGCGAATTACACGGTTGTTGGCGTGATGCCCGCGAAGTTTGAATATCCGAAAGGCGTAGATTTATGGCTGCCTTTCAAAACGGTGGTGGAAGCGCGTGCGATAGAAAATTATGGCATGTCGTTTCTGACTGCGCTCGGCAAGCTCAAACCGGGCGTGACGGTTGCACAAGCCGAAGCTGAGTTGAATACGATTGTGGCGCGCATCGCAGCGGCGCACCCCGAACTGGAAGCCGCCGGTCATCGCATCGTCATCACGCCGCTCGCCGCGCATTTGTTCGGCGATGCGCGTCCGGCGTTGTGGTTGTTGCTGGCGGCGACGGGGATGTTGTTTCTGATTGCGACAGCGAATGTCGCCAATCTGTCATTGGCGCGAGCGACGGCGCGGCGGCGTGAATTCGCAGTGCGCGTGGCGTTGGGGGCGGGACGCGGGCGCTTGGTGAGGCAGTTGTTGAGCGAAAGTTTTTTGCTCGCACTGGCTGGCGGCATCGGTGGCGTAGCGTTGTCGTATTGGCTCACCAAATTGCTCGTAAGAGTCGCACCGGCTGACATCCCGCGCATTGAAGAAGTCTCGCTGAATCTCACGGTGCTGTTGTTTAGCCTAGTGGTTACGTTGCTGACCGCGATGCTATGCGGACTGGTTCCAGCGTTCGCGGCTTCACGTGTCAATCTGAATTCATCGCTGAATCAGGCGCTTAACGAGGGCGGCACGAAAATGTCGGGCGCACGTTCTGGCAAGCGCACGCGCAGTGCGCTCGTCATCGCTGAAGTCGCCATCACCGTGATTTTATTGGTTGGCGCGACGCTGATTCTGCGCAGCTTCGTTAATCTCAGCCGCCTTGATCTTGGCTTTGATCCATCGAATACGCTTACGATGCACTTGCGCTTGCAAGGCGCGAAATACGGCAAGCCCGAAGCACGCCGTGCGTTTTACCAGCAGTTGATCGAACGCCTTGAAGCGCGCCCAGGCGTTGAAGCCGCCAGCGCAGTGCTGATTCGTCCGATGGAAGGTGAAGTCGGCTGGGACGTACCGTTCGTGCTCGAAGGCCAATCAGAAACCGAGGCGAAGAAAAACCGCGTGCCGAATTTTGAAGCCATCACGCCGCATTACTTCAGCACAATCAAGTTGCCGCTCAAGGCCGGGCGCGAGTTTACGGATTTCGACACCGATCAATCACAGCCCGTCGCCATCATCAGCGCGACGATGGCGACGACGCTGTTCGGCGCGGGCGTTGATCCGATTGGCAAACGCCTCAAGCCGGATTTGCGCGATTCGCCGTGGCGCACCATCGTCGGCGTAGTCGGTGACACGCGCTATCGTGCGTTGCAAGACGTGCGCTTTGATCTCTACATCCCGTTCGCGCAATGGCCGATGGCTTTTGTGAATCACTTCGCTGTGCGTACGACATTAGACGCCAACGCGATGTTACCGACGGTGCGTAACGAAGTCGCGGCGCTCGATGCGACGCAAGCTATTACGCGCGTGGCGACGATGGATGAACTCGTTGCCACGCATTTGGCGCAACCGCGTTTCAGCGCCGTGCTGTTGAACTGGCTGTCAGGCTTGGCGCTGTTGCTGGCAGGCGTAGGCATTTATGGCGTGTTGGCTTATTCAGTCGCGCAACGCCGAGGCGAATTCGGCATTCGCCTCGCGCTCGGCGCACGCGGCAAAGACATCCTGCAACTGGTCATCGGGCAAGGCATGCGGTTGGTCTTAGCTGGCTTATGCGTGGGCTTGTTGTTGTCGCTCGCGCTGACGCGATTGCTGGGCAAACTGTTGTTTGGCGTGACGGCCACCGATCCGTTGACGTTTGGCTGGGCCGCGCTGCTGTTGTCAGGCATTGCGCTGCTGGCCTGTTGGATACCGGCGCGCCGCGCGACGCAGGTTGATCCACTAAT
>JANNUY010000643.1:0-9008 GCA_031414155.1 Acidobacteriota bacterium | reverse complement strand
GCGGAGTTGAAGTAGCTTCAAAATCGCTTGCTGCTTCTTCAATTCCGCACTCCGCACTCCGCACTCCGCAATCAAAAGACTTCCCCCTTTTGCATTTCATTGCCCCTGCAAGAGAGAAGAAAAAATGGCTACTACGACCCTCGAAGCGACGGCTAAAACCTTGCCATCGCCTGTTGCTGCCCCGGCTCAAACTGCGACTTACCTCACGACGTGGTTGAGCGAATTTGAAGAGAAGACGGCGCAGGAATTTCGCCAGCGCACCAAACTCGACTATCAACAAACTATTCACGAAATCATCTCGGCTGCTGAACCAGAAGCAGGTGCGCACGTGCTGGATTTCGCCACGGGCAACGGCGTTATCGCGCGCCAGTTCGTCGGGCGCGTAGGCGACACAGGACGCATCGTCGGCGCTGACACTTCTCAACATATCGAGCAAGCGCGCCTCGCTGCGCTCTCGGCCAAAGTCAGCCGCAAGCTCGAATGGCGCGAAGCCACGCCCGATAAATTACCGTTTGAACCAGAGAGTTTTGACATCGTGACGTGTGCGATGGCCTTTCATCGTTTGCCTGCGGTGACAGTGCTGAGTGCTTTGCAGCGCGTTTTGAAACCAGGCGGGCGGCTCATCATTGCCGACCTGCTTGCGCCGATAAAACACAGTCCGCTGCGCGTATGGTGGCGGCAAAGCTATTACCGCTACGTTGTGCGCGATCAGGTCGAAGCGGGTGCGCAGTTTTATCAGGCCGAGGCGCTGGTCGAGATGTTGCGCGCGGCGGGCTTTCGCCAGCAGATGGTCAAGGTCTTGCGCCAACGCAACGAACACGATTGGGCTTTTGCGATTGTGAAAGCTGTGAAATGAGGGAGAGCGTTCGTCCCGAACGCAAAATAGAAAAGCCGCGTAGCGTTCCTTTCCCTCTGTCAATCGCAATGCAAGTGATGAGAAAAAAGGAACGCTGCGCAGCTTTTTTTATCTGCGCTCAAGATGAGCGCGCTCCCTCAAGGGTTAATCACAAACGCATTCGGTTTCACAGCGTAACTGCTATCGGGGTTAGTTACATAAACCGTCCGTGTGGTCGTGAATGCATTTGCCGCGATAGATAGCCGCACGCTTAACGTATTGGCGTTCACATAGAAAACCGTTTCGGCCACACCGCCGCCACCAATTTGCACTTGCGCGCCGGGTTGGAAGCCGGTGCCGATGATGTTGATGGTGACAGTCGAACCGCGTTTGGCAACGCTGGGCGTAACGCTCTGAATGCTCAAATTTGGCAAGATCGGTCGCGCAATCACTTTTACGCTTTGCCCAATGGTAGTGGTGCTGCCACCGCGATTGTCACTAACGCGCAGCGAGATCAGATGATCGCCGACCGGCAGGCGAATTTCAGCCACACCCGTGGTAGCAATCGCTACGCCGCGATCCAGCCAGGCGTAACTCAACGAGTCACCATCCGGGTCACTCGAAGCCGTTCCATCCAATCGCAAAGGCGCTGCGCCTTGCGTGTCAGCCACTAACTCCGCAAGCAAAACATTCGCAATCGCTGTGGGCGGACGATTTCCGCCCCCGCCGTCACTGGCGCTGCGCACGTTGACGACGAAACTGTTGCTGGTCGTAGCGCCGCCGCGTCCGTCATCAGCGCGTACGCGCAGGTTGAACGTCGCATCGCTGCCTTCAAGCGGAGGTGCAATGCGCAACAGTGCTGTGCGTCCGGCTGGATTGGATTGCACGAGCGTGACGAACGTCGGCGCGTTATCGAGCGCGAACGTAACCGCATCGTTGTCGGCATCGGTCGCGCTCAACGCAACGTCAATGGCCTGTCCGCGCGTGACAGTTTGATCGGCGATGGTTTGAATGACAGGCGCGCGATTGCCGCCGCTGCCCGTTTCACTCACGACGATATTGAAGATCGCGCTCGTTGCCGTACCGTTTTTGCTGTCCGTCGCGCGCACCTGCGCGCCGTTGAAAGTTCCGGCTTGTGTTGGTGCGAGCCGCAACGTGGCGGTGCGCTGCGCTGGATTCGCGTTCGTGATGGTGGCGAAGCCGGGCGCGTTCAATAACGTGAACGTCACCGCGTCGCCGTCTTCGTCAGTCGCGGCCAGCGCAACGTCAACCGATTGATTGATGACGAGCGATTGATTGCCAAGTGCCGACGTGATGACCGGGTTGCGATTTGCGCCTGAGCCGCTGGCAGGCGCGAGTTTGCGGATGCGTAAGTTGCCCGTGTCGCCGACATAAACGCTGCCGTCCGCCGCCACGTTCACCGCTGTCGGCGCGCTCAATTGCGCACTCACCGCCGGGCCGTTGTCGCCGCCGAAACTTTGCAGCCCCGTGCCCGCGATGGTTTCAATCACGCGATTGCTAACACGTACCCGACGAATGCGGTGGTTGTTTTGATCCACGATAAACAGGTTGCCAGCGGCGTCGAGGGCCACGTCGGTAGGGTTGTTGAGTGCGGCGTTCAAGGCTTCACCGTCGTCTCCACCAAAGCCTTGCGCGCCGCTGCCCGCGACAGTCGAGATGTTTTTGGTCACAGCATCTACGCGACGGATGCGGTGATTGCTGCGGTCAGCGATATACAAATTGCCTTGCGCGTCGAGCGCGATGCTTGACGGATAACTAAGACTCGCGCCGGTTGCTGAATTGCCATCGCCCGCAAAGCCATTCACGCCTGAACCTGCATACGTCGTGATGAGATTGGTGGCGATGTCTACGCGACGGATGCGGCTGTTGCCACTGTCCAGAATGTAAAGATTGTTTTGCGCGTCTAGGGCGAGCGCCGTCGGACGATTCAACCGCGCCGAAGCAGGCGGACTTTGATCGCCAGTCGAGCCGCTTTGCCCTGCGCTCGATCCGGCGAAATGCGTAATCTTGCCGTCCGGGCCGATGCGACGTACGCGATGATTAGCCGAATCAGAAACGTAAAGATTGCCGAGCGAGTCAGCCGCTATGCCACTGACCGCGCCAAAGCTCGCATATGTGCCCAAGCTATTGTCGCCCGCGTTGCCATTCGTGCCGTTGCCCGCGATGGTGCGAATCGAACCGTCGGCGGCGATGCGACGCACGACGCGCGCGGCTTGATCGGCGATCAAAAGATTGCCGTCTTTGTCGCGGTTGAAACTGGTCAGATTGCGGAAGTTCGCACTGAGCGCGGCTCCGCCGTCACCACCTGAACCGAATTCGCCCGTGCCTGCGTGCGTGGTGATCGTGTAACTGGCAGGTGTAATGGTTCCGCCGATGTTGCCGCTGCCGACGGTGACGATGAAGCTCGCGGTGGCTTCGTTATTGCGCGAATCGCGTGCGGTGAAAGTCACTGTCGTTACGCCAGCCGGAAAGATCGAACCCGACGTGCGATTGGCAGTCACGGTGACAGCGCCATCAACGGCGTCATTGGCAATGGGCAGCGTGAAATTCACCGCCGCGCCGCTCGCCGAAGTCGCAGGCGTTGTGATGTCAGCCGGTAAGTTGCTGAAAACTGGCGCGGTCGTGTCGCGCACAACCACCGTTTGCGGCGGAGTCATGGCTAGGCCGCCACGTCCATCGCTGACGGTGAGCTTGAGGCTATGCGAACCAATCGGCAGCGTCGCGCTCGCGTTCGCTCCGGCAGCAATTGAAGCCGCTCCGTTAAACCAAGTGTATGTCAGCGCATCGCCATCGGGATCGCTACCCTGACCGATCAAGCTGATCGTCGCGCCAGCAAGCGAAGTCGCTTCAACCGGCGAAGCAAGCGCATTGGCGTTGGCAGTTGGCGGACGATTCGTGCCGGTGGCTTCGTTAACCGTGATGTTAAAGGTTGTGCTAGTGGCAGTGCCGCCTTTGCCGTCGCTGGCCTGCACCTGCACGTTGTTGAACGCGCCGGTTGCCGTAGGCGCAAGCCGCAACGTTGCGCTGCGTTGCGCCGCGTTCGTGATGGTGGCGAAACTCGGTGCGTTGACCAACGTGAACGTTACGTTGTCGCTGTCGGCATCGGTCGCGCTTAAGGGCAGTTCGAGCATTTGTCCGACGACCAGCGTTTGATTGCCCAGCGTTGACGTAATCACCGGAATGCGATTTTGCGACGTGGTCGTGCTGGCAGTGAGTTTGCGAATGCGCAAGTTGCCTGCATCGGCGATGAAGACGCTGCCTTGCGGGTCCACGGCCAATCCGTTGGGTGCGTTAAGTTGGGCTGTCGTCGCCGAGATGTTGTCGCCGTTAAAACCAAAGCTGCCTGTGCCCGCAACGGTTTTGATGATGCCGTTCGTCGTGATGCGACGGATGCGATGGTTGGCTTGATCGGCGATATAAAGATTGCCGAGTGCGTCAACGGCTACATCGTTGGGCGCATTGAGTTGCGCATTGGCAGCCGCGCCGTCGTCGCCTGTGAAACCGGGCTGGCCTGTGCCTGCGGCTGACGTGATGATGCGCGTCACGACATCTACGCGACGGATGCGGTGATTGTTGCGATCCGCGATGAACAGATTACCCGCCGTGTCGAAAGCCACGCCGACAGGATTGTTGAGATTCGCTGTCGTCGCCAATCCACCGTCGCCGTTTTGACCGGTGATGCCATCGCCCGCGTAAGTCTCGATGACGTTGGTGTCGAGATTTACGCGACGGATGCGGTTGTTGCCGGTGTCCACGATGTAAAGGAAGCTGCCAAAGACTGCCAATCCACTCGGACGATTCAGCCGCGCCAATGCCGCCGAACCGGAATCTCCGCCGTAACCACCCACGCCTGATGAAAGCCCCGCGAAATGCGCGATGCGTCCGTCGGTAGTGACGCGGCGCACGCGGTTATAAAACGAATCAGCGATATAAACATTTCCTTGTGCGTCGCTGGTCACGGCACTCGGCGTATTGAAATTCGCCGTCGTCGCCAGCTTGCTGTCGCCGTCGTTGCTGTTCATGCCGTTCCCCGCAAAGCCAGTAATCTGCCCTTGCGGATTAATGCGGCGAATGTTGCGGCTGGTGGCGTCAACGATATAAAGGTTGCCGTTGCCATCGCGGTGAATTGCGCGAATGTCCTTGAACGAGGCTTCAGTCGCAGGGCCGCCATCGCCCGAAAAACTATAACTACCATTGCCCGCATACGTCGTAATCGTGAAGCTGGTGGCAGTCGTACCGCCGCCACCAGTACCACCACCGCCGCCACCGCCACCGCCACCACCGCCACCAGCAGATGACAGCACCACTCTGAAAGAAGCCGTGGCGGTGTTGTTGCGCGCGTCTTTGGCGGTGAATGTGACAGTCGTTGAGCCGATGGGAAAGACTGAACCTGACGGAGGCTGCGCGGTGACGATGACGATGCCGTCAACGGCATCGGTTGCGGTGGGCAGCATGAAATTTACGGTCGCCGGAACCGCCGATTGCACTGACAGATCAGTCGGTATGTTGGTAAAGACCGGAGCCGCCGTGTCTTGCACGACGACGGTTTGCGCGGTCGTGCTGGCTGACAATCCTTTGCTGTCGGTTACGGTCATCATCAGGCTGTGATTGCCAAAGCCCAGCGTCACCGTTGGCGTAGCGGTTTGCGCAATCAACGCCGCGCCATCAAACCATTTGAACGTCAACGAATCATTGTCAGGATCGCTGCCTGCGCCCCCCAGCGTGATTTGCCGCCCCGTGACAGACGTGGCTTCGAGCGTAGCGCTAATCGCCGCCGCCGAAGCCGTGGGCGGACGGTTCACGTTGTTGACGATAATGCTGAAATCCTTTGTTTCGGTCGCGTCGCCGTCGTTGGCGCTGATGGTGAGCGTATAAGTTCCCGCGTCGGTGAAGGTCGGCGTGAGATTCAACCGCCCCGTGCCGTTGCCCGTGTCAGTGAAAGTCACAAACGGCGGGCGATTGGTGATTGAGATTGAAAGCGGATCGTTGTTGCCGTCAGCGACCGAAAAGTTCAGCGTGCGCGTTTCGTTTTCGTTGAGCGTCGTGTCAGGCGGAGCCGTGATGACGGGGGGCTGATTGGGTACGGGGGTGAGCAAACGAATGCGATTATTGTTAGCGTCCGCCACGACCAATTCGCCTGTCACAGGTAGAAACGCGAGGCTAACCGTGAGTTGCACATCCAGCGGTGAAGTCGGATTGGGCAGGTCGAATTTTGCGCGTAAGCCCGTGCCGCCGTCTCCGGCAAAGCCGCGCACGCCCGTGCCCGCCACCGTCGTGACCGTACCCAGCGCGTCACTCGACGCGACTACGCGCAAGACCTGATGATTGCCGCTATTGCTCACAAAGATGTTATCGCTTGAATCAACCACCACGTCGCGCGGGCGATTGATGCCGAGGGCGGCGTTGGCAATGACAACGAACGTCGTACTGTTCGGCCCGCTTTGCCGCACAACTTGATTGAGCTTGGTGTCGGCAATCACCAAACGTCCGCGACTGTCGAAGGCCAACCCGGTTGCGCCATTCGTCGTGAGCGGCAGCCGGTCGCCGCTGATCGTAGCCGTTTCGAGGCTGCGGATGATGCCGGTGAAAGCGTCAATGATGCGAATGCGATTGCTGCCCTGATCGGCGATGAAGATGCTGCCGCCCTGCGACACGACGACATCGGTCGGGAACAGTACCGCGCCGACTGATTGTCCGCCGTCGCCGATATTGCCGTTCAAGCCGTAATTAGTATTCGGGTTAACCTGATTGACGCCCGCGATGTCTCTGATTTCGCCCGGCGGCACGGTGATCTTGAAATTGCCTCCGGCAGGAAACAGCACGACATCGGTGATTGACGTATTGAGAAAGCGCAAATGTCCGCTGCGCCGTCCGCTGAGCGAGCCTTGCGGTTTGATGAGCGCGCCGTATTGCGAATCAATGATGTAAAGGCCTTTGCTCGTCGCATGCATGCCTTGCGGCCATTGAAAGCTGGCGGTCGAGATGCGTTCATCGGCGAGCGGTTCGCCGACTTGATCGTTGAGCGTAACGATGTGTCCGGGCTGAACGGTCTTGGCCCAAGCCGTATTGCCAAACAGCGTGACAGGCGTCGCGCCGCGATTGACGAAACGCAACCGGCTGACGGGATCGGGCGCGCTGTCAGCAATGAACAGATTGCCGTTCGGATCAGCGACGACGCCGACGGGCGTTTGCAACTCGGAACTCGTAGCGGGAATGTTGTCGTAAGGCGCTTCCTGTCCGTTACCGGCAATGGAATTGATTTGGCGCGGTTCGATAAATGTACCCGCCACTGTCACGGTTGAATTGCTGAAGCTCGCATAACGTACGCGCCGTGCCGACAAGCCGGGAATGATGACGCCGTTGGCATCTACGGCAAAATCGAAGGTGCGCTGGTCAGTGCTGCTCGGCAGATTCAGCAGCGCCGAAAGCGCCGCGCCGCCGTCGCCGCAAGTGCCCGCGCCCGTGGCGTTGCAAGCCGTGGCGCTGTTGTTTCCCGCGACGACGGTTAATACGCCAGTCGTGCTTACGCGCCCGATTTGCTGCTTATTGCCGATCGCTACGTAAACGTCGCCGTTCGCCGCGACCGATAAGCCAGTAGGGAAGTCGAGATTCTTGATGAGCGAAGTGATTGAGCCGCTTTCTACGCGGCGAATGGCTCCGGGGTTGCGCCGCGCGTCACCGCCTTCGGCAATCAACAACAGATTGTTGCGGTCAAAAGCGAGTCCGATAGGAGTGACGATGCGCGCGCTGGTGGCTATGCCTTCGTCACCATTGCCAATCGGCGGTTCTCCGCCCCCGGCGTAAACTGTTTCCTGCCCCGAAGCGGCATCGCGCCGATAGACGACCTTGATCGTCGAACTGTCAGACAAGGTGCTGACATAATAAAAATCGCGCGTCACCGGATGCACCGCCAGCGCGCGTAACTCAGGCCGCGAAATCAAAAACAGATTGCCGACATTGCCCGCCGCTACGGTTTGCCCCATCAACTGCAACGGTTGCGTACCGACGTTGACCGCGCGCACGGCATTGACCAGCGGGGCAGTGAAGTAAATCGCGTTGCCCGACGGGTCTACGCTAATGCCGGTGACGAGCGAAAGATCAACTTCGCGCGCCGAGCCGTTATCCGGCGCGGCTCCACTGCCAGCGACTAATCCAATCTGACCTGCCGGAATCGTCACGCCCGCTAACGTCACCGCCGCATTCGACGTGTTCACAAACTTGAGCAGGCTGGTGCCATTGACTTCATCTACGACATAAAAGCCGCGCCCTAACGGATCGCGCGCCGTCATCGCGGGCGACACCAGCGGCGCTTCTTTGGGCGGCGCAATGGCAGAAAATCCGCCCCCCGCAATCGTTGTCACCAACGTGCGTCCGCTAATAACCGGCGGTTGTTGAAACGCCAAACTCCAGCCTTGCCAAGTGGTAAAGCACAGAATTACGGCACACAAAGCCGTGACCAAAGTCGTCGCAAAGGGAGCGCGTTGAGGGAACTTCATTAAAACTTATCCTTAATCGCTACGGGACGTACCGTTACGGCGTAGTTCGCCGCCATGAACCGCAGGCGGGGCAATGTCATCAAAATTATGGAATCGGGGCTTGAATCGGGGATGAAAGAAGCTCTTTTTGAATATCTGCGAAAACCCTGCGCAGATGGCACGGCGCGTCAGACGCAATAAAGCCCTCATGCCGTTGGCTCACATCTTGACGTGAATCATTAAATTAATGTCGCACTTTGGAAGGGATTTAACGAATCAGATAGACCGGCGCAGCGAGAGCCAGCATAAGAGCCGTAAAAAGAACTGCTTTGCGTTCGTGAGTTTCGGTGGATTGGTTTTTGGGGCAGGCACTTGAACCACCGTGTCGCATGATTCGCATGCGACACGGGCAAGTCAAGACGTGGGTTTAGGAGAAATGAAAGGTGCGCGCGTTAAACTGCGCGCAACGTAGATAGGGGTTGCGCTTCACTATTCACGGCAGCTTTAACCTCAGCGTAAATTTCCGCGAATAGCTTGTCATCGCTTACTGCGGTCAACTGAGCAGGCACGCGAGGAATTTGCGAACTCAAAAGGTTGACTGTTGTACGGTGGCTGGTTGGAGCTTCCCGAATCAGTGTTGCCAATTGAGACGCCAATGACTTGATGGAATGCACTTT
>JANNUY010000642.1:0-6209 GCA_031414155.1 Acidobacteriota bacterium | reverse complement strand
TGGGCAGTACGCTCGATGCGATGCGTATCAAGGAAATGCCAATCAACGGACGCAACATCAATGCGCTGCTCGAAGACACCGTGCCCGGCCTCGAAGCCAACTTCGACGTGAACGGTGGCGTTCGCGCGGCGGGCTTGATGGGTTATTCGACTGATTACGTGCAAGACGGCGCGGCTTCAAACAACCGCGAGTTCGGCGGTTCGGGCATCATTCAAGGGTTGGAATCCATCGGCGAAGTGCGCGTCGAAACTTCGACTTCATCAGCGAAATACAATCGTCCGACTTCGGTCGTCGTCACGACTAAAGGCGGACAGAACAAGTTGCGCTTCACTGCGTTTGAAACGCACCGCAACAACGGTTTTGGCGTCGCCCGCGCGCGACAGGATGTTTTGTTCACGGGCGCGGAATACAAAGTGCCGACGCTGTTACGCAATGAATATGGCTGGTCGGCGAGCGGCCCGGTTTATCTTCCTAATCCGGCCAAATGGGGCGGTTTGTATAAAGGCCAGAATCGCACCTTCTGGTTTTTCTCGCGTGAGAGCCTGCGGCTGAAACAGGGCATCACGCGCGATTTCACCGTGCCAACTGAAGCGTGGCGGCGCGGCGATTTCAGCGGCTTGCAAGACAGTTTAGGACGCGCCGTCACGTTGTATGACCCGGCCACGACACGCGTGGTGACGCAAAATAATCGTCAAGTTTCGGTGCGCGATCCTTTCCCGAACAATATCATTCCGATTAATCGCATGAGTCCGCTGGCGAAAGCGATCTTTGCGATTACGCCGCTGCCGAACGATCCGAATATCAACCCGTTGGTGGCGACCAATTACCGTACGCCAGTTCCCACTAACGTCTTACCCAATCAACACAATGATCAAAACACGATTCGCCTAGATCATCGCTTCGGCGAAAAAGACAACGGCTTTTTCAAAGTCAACGGAGGCAAAAACCGCGCGCACTTTCTCGGCACGGGCACGAACCCGGCCACCGGAGCGCCTACGTTAAACAATGAAGCCAACGTCACCTATCTGCCCATGGAAGGCATCACGGGCGCGATGAGTTGGACGCATTTGTTTTCGAGCAAATTCTTCGTCGAAACAGTCGTCAATCGCACTTGGCAAAGCACACAAACCGTGACCGGCCCGACCCACGAGGATTTCTCGAAAGGCCTAGGCCTGCCCAATCCGCTGGGAGAAATCGGTTTCCCCAATATCACCAGCACGGGTTTCATGAATTACATCGAAGGCGATAATCGCCGCGCGCTTTACACGATTGTTACCAATGCCGAGCAAAACTTTTCGTGGCTGAAATCGAGCCATAAATTCGAGTTCGGCTGGCGTTTCAATAACCAGCGGCAACATTACTTTCCCGATCAAGGCGCGATTTCAGGCGCGGCGGCATTCAACAGTTTGGCGACCGCATTGCATAGTCCGACGCTGGGCAGCGCGACGAATCCATCCGCCGTACCGCAAACCGGCTTTGACGCAGCGAACTTTTTCTTAGGCGCAGCTTCGACATACACGGTCGGGCTAAAGCGCAACTTCATGAAGTTGAACGAGCGCTATTTCGGCTTGTATTTGCAGGATAGCTGGCGTGTCACCAATCGTCTGACGCTCAATGGTGGCGCACGTTGGGACATGTTCCCGGCCTTCAGCGAGAAACACAACGTCATCAATGCCTTCGATGAAAAGACGCGCACGCTCTATTTCCCTGACCCCATTTCGTCTTACATCAAGAACGGCACGACGACGCAAAACGTCGTAAATGCGTTCACCAACGTCGGCGTGAAATTCGCCAGCGCAGAAGAAATCGGACGCGACCGGAATATCTATAAAAACCAGTTTTTCGACATCGGCCCGCGCGGAGGATTCGCTTATCGTTTGTTCGACGGCAACAAACAGATGGTGATTCGCGGCGGTTATGGTTTGTATATCTCGAACACGCCAATGCGTACTCTGTTAGTGCCTTTCTTCAATCTGGCACCGTTCCGCGCGAATTTCACTTACAACCCCAATAGCGCTGCGCAAAGCCCGGATACCATTCCGAATTACCTCTTGCGCACTCCGCAAACGATCATCGCCGGAACCAACAGCGCCAATGTTGTTGACGCCGCTAACCCCGTTGGTATCGCGCGCGGAACCGCCGTCGCAGCGATGGCAGAAGACCAACGCAACCTGCGGATTCACGATTGGAACCTAACGATTGAGAAGCAGTTGAGTTCTTCGACCGTGATTCGTTTTACCTACGGCGGCAAGCATGGCGTGAACTCAGATCAGCAGTTCAACGTCAATCCGCAGGCGAATGATTACATTTGGTATAAGACGCAACAGCGCGCTACGCCAACTGGCACTTTCGCCAACGTCGCGCGCCGCATACTTGATCAAAATGCCTATACCAACATCATCGTTTATCAGAAGACGGGGTTCATTAACACTTCGATCTGGACGGCTGAAATCGAACGCCGCTTCAGCAAGGGCATGAGCTTCCAGGCTTTTTATACGATGACGAATGCGTTGCGTATGGCAGGCAATGCCTTCCGTGACGACACCGGCACACGCCCCGAAATCTTCCTGCCTGAATCGAACGTGCCGCAAGATTACGATGCGTTGAATCGCTTTCTGTTCTATGACCGCGACACGGGCGTACCGAAACACCGCATTCGCGCGAACTGGAATTACGACCTGCCGTTCGGCAAAGGCAAATGGCTGGGCAAAGGCGCAAACGGTTTTCTTGATGGCGTCATCGGCGGCTGGAAGATGGTCGGCAAAGTCGCGTTCCTGAATTTGTGGTACGCGCGGCCTACGGGTCAATGGGGTGAATTTGGCACGTTTGAACAGTATGGCAAGAAATATCGCATCACCGATTGCCGCAACACGCCCGCGACTGCTACGCAAAAATCGCAGGAACGTTGCACCGATGGCTACTTGTGGTTTAACGGATACATCCCGCAACGATTGATCGGCAGCACCAACGCCGCAGGCTTGCGCAACGGCGTTTATGGCTTGCCTGAAAACTACAAACCGGCGCAAAAACCGATTTGGGCGTCGCCTGGCTTTGGTCTAACTGACCCGAACATTCCGGTGAATGATTACGACACCAACGTCGAATACATTCCGCTGATCAACACTAATGCAGCGGCGAAATGCGACCGCTTGAATCAAGCCGACGCTACGAAGCACCTAAATTGTCAGCGCATCGCCAGAGACACGGGCTTGCACCCGTGGCGCAATCAGTATCACTTGGGACCATTCAATTCGAGTCTGGACGTTTCGATGATGAAGTTCTTCCGCGTCAAAGAAAAACTCGTGTTGCGTGTCAACGTAGACGTATTCAATGTGCTTAATCTGCAAGGATTGAACGCGCCTAACGCTGAAGGCATAGTGAGTCTGGGCAGTTCTTACGGCGCAAACGGAATCCGCCCGCGTCAAGTGCAAGGAACGTTGCGGCTTGAGTGGTAAGAACAATCTGACAACTTCAATCACTTTCAGGCAGAGCGTAACTTACAAGGTCGCGCTCTGCTTTTTCGGTAAAATCATTATGCGAACTCGAATCCTTTTATCGCTCTGCTGGCTTTGCTTGTTTGCTTCGCTCATCAGCGCGCAACCCAAAACTGAAAACGTCATCCTCATCACGCTCGACGGCGCGCGTACGGAAGAAGTATTCGGCGGCCTCGACCTTGACGTCCTCAAATCAAAAACCAAACGCGGCAAGGTTGAAGACACAGCCTTGTATAAACAGTTTTACGCAGCGACGTCTGAAGAGCGGCGGATGAAACTGATGCCGTTTTTTTGGGGTACGCTGATGAAAGAACACGGCTCTATCGCGGGCAATCGCGCGTTGGGCAGCTCCGCGATGACTACGAATAAGATGTGGTTTTCTTATCCGGGTTATTCTGAAATCCTGACCGGACAAGCGCACGATGACGTAATCAACAGCAATGACCGCAAGCGCAATCAATTCCCTTCCGTCCTCGAATTTCTCAAAGCCAAACTCAAGCTCAATGACAAGCAGGTCGCAGGCTTCGCTTCGTGGGATGTGATGAACTGGATTGCCGAAAGCAAAGAAGGCAGCATCACGTTGAATGCGGGCTATGAGGTTTACGATTCGCCTGATCCAGCGATTCGCGTGATGAATAAAACGCAAAGCGCCGCGGCAACGCCGTGGGACAGCGTCCGCCACGACCATTACACCTTTGAGTTCGCAATGGCACATTCCCAAATTTGCCGCCAATTGAGAGGTTTCCCAAGATTATCAGACGTAAGCATCGCTAAAAGCGCCCGTAAGCGTTCAGTTGGGTAAAGCGACGCCCTGCGCGATTGAAGCCGTATCAGTTCCCGACGAGTGGTGATGGTTGTTGTAAAAATTGGTTTGATTTACGAAGAGTCCGGCAGTAGACAGCATGGTGCAGGTGTTCCGAGGGCTGCCGTGCAAGCGTTGGTGAGCCAGTCGAGTATGTTGCGTTTTTGTTGGCGCAAGGTAGTGACGGCGGTCAATATCCGTTCGACGAATTCGTTGCCGGTGGCGCTTTGTGTACCGAATGATTTGCGTCGCCACAAGACGGCCGGGCGAATGGCACGTTCGGCAGCATTGTTGGTAGGTTCGACGCCCGCTTCGCGCGTGAAGGTCCACAACGACGTTTCGCCTTGCAGAATGTGCTGACAGGTACCAACGGTTTTTTGCTCTCCGCAAGTTTTTCCTGCTTGTAACTGGGTGTTGATTTGCTGCTGAATCGGTTGCATCGCACGTTGAAACGTTACCCAGTCATACGCGCCCGCACGGTAGCGATGCCATTCGGCAAACAGGTCTTTGACACTGGCTAACAACGCTGCGCCGATTTCTCCAGCAGCGCCACCGCGCTCGGCGATAGCTTGGAAATCGCGTTGCAAATGCGCCCAGCAAAATTGCCGCCGCGCTTCATCAACCCAATTGTAGGCACCGCAACGATCCGTGTTGACGATGCCATGAACTTTTGGGCCTAACAGTTTTTGCGCCGCCGCCTGGTTGCGATGTGCGTCAATCCGAAAGCGCGTCGCTTGCGCAGTGGCATCTACCCACAACCAATACGTTTTATGGTTGGTGCGCCAGCCGGTTTCGTCAGCGTGATGATGCGCTTGTTGCGCGATGAACTTTTCCACCGTCGTAATGGGTTGTGCGAGGGCTTGTGAGACTTGTCGTTGCAGCGCGGCAATGCTGCCTAAACCCAGCGGCAGGCCGTGCAAATCGCGCAAGGCGCTCGTCACCGCACGATGGCTCAAATGCAAATGTCCCGTGAGGTACCCCACGATGGCTTGCACGCGCGGCCCGAAACTGCCGGTCGGCAAATCCGCAGGCCACGCGGCGGTATTCGCGTTGCCGCAATGCAGACACGACAAAGTATGCAGTTGATATTCAGTAAGGATGGCGCGGGTCGGCGGGATTTCACTGACCTGACGGCGTACTGGTTGGGGATCGTCGCCCAGCAACAAACCACCGCATTGCGCGCAAGCCGTCGGCCGTAACTCGATGACGTGATCTACTTCAGGAAGCGGTATCAGTTTGCGTCCGTAGCCGGTATGTCCTGGTTGTCCGCCGCGTTGGCGTCCGGTCTTTTGGTGCGAGCGAGCGGGACGTTGAAACGGCGGATCGGCAGAAGGCGGTTGGGAAGAGTTTTGAGAATTGCGTCCTAAACGTTCGCGTAATTCAGCGACTTCGAGGCGCAAGGTTTCCAATTCGGCGACCTGCGTTTGCAAACGTTCGACTTGCGTTTCGTAGACCGTGCAACGACTCATCAGGAAGCGATTTTGTTGCCAAACCACCGCCAGCGCAGTGCGCACCGCCTGCGGTGTTTGCTGCCAATCGTCTTCGCTGATGCCTAACTCTGCGAACATGGCGCGCAGCTTACGGCAAAGCTTTCATACGGTCTATGGCGGAGAATGGCGTTCACACTTTTTTACCCAACTGAACGCTTAAAAGCGCCCTCCTGCCAACCCCAAAAGCGGCGTAGACTGTCTGAGAACCACTTGGAAAGGAGGTTTTCCGCTCGTGCCCCAAACGCAACAATTCACTCCACGTGCGCCCTTACTCGCTTTGGTCGTCAAACTCCGACAATTCGGCGTGCTGAAAACGCTGGCCGACAACGTTCAGATTCGCCAAAAGAAACTCCGTCACACTTCCTCCGAAAAATTGCTCGACGCACTGCTCGCCATCCTCGCTGGCGGGCAAGGTATGTGCGA
>JANNUY010000641.1:0-22728 GCA_031414155.1 Acidobacteriota bacterium | reverse complement strand
CATGGCGTCTTCGCGAAAGCCTTCGCGGTTAAACTTCTTTTCCATGTTCGACACCAGCAATGACAGCGAAAGGATTTGGTTTTTCAGATCGTGCGTTAGCACCGCCGACAAGCGCGCGAACGATTCGAACTGTTTCTGTTCGCCTTCTTTCTTAATCATCTCGCGCAGCTTCGCGGCCATACGATTAAAGGCGTGCGCCAACACGCGGGTTTCGTCGTTGGTCTTGACGTTGATTTGATGATTCAAATCGCCGGACGCGATGGCTTGCGCGCCGCTGGTTACGCGGCGAATGGATTGCGTGATGTTGCTGATGAGGTAATAGAGCGTCAGCGTCGCCACGACCGCCAGCACCAGTGTCAGCAAGAACATAATCATCGCGTCGTATTCCAACCCGCTGATCGCCTGGTCATATTGTTCGAGCGCGATGATCGCCAGCTTGGGGGTGGCTACGCGCGCGCGATGATGCAACAGCCAGTCGTTCCAACTGCGATCTTGTTCTTCGCCGCGCAACAACGCCGCGAACGGGCGCTGAAACTTGGGGAAGGCCTCGGTATAACTGCTGCCTTGCTTCGTCACATCCGCCGCATAAAGCACCGTGCCTTGTGGGCTTAACACTAAAGTTTCGCGCCACAACTGCCGCGCTGGAGCTTTCAAATCCGTAATCGGTTGGCTGCGCGGCCCGACGGCGGCGGTCAGCAATTCATTCACCGAGAGCTTGCCTGCCAACGCGCCGGTCAGGTCGTTATTTTCGTTGCGCAAAGGGATTACGACCCACAGAAACGGATTGCCATTGCCCGCCACAATCTCTGAAACGAAGTTTTCGCCGCTGGTCAGTGCCGCTGTTGCGTCGAGGCTGTCTTCTTCGCCGAAGCCCTTGTCCATCAGGTAAGGCTGCAACACGCCGCTCGCGCCGGATTTGGCTTCGATTTTGAAGAGCGTTGCGCTGTCGCGATTGAGCGCGGCAAAAGCCAGATATTGTTGTTGATGGGCAAGCTGGAAAGCTGAAAGCGTTACGCGCAATTGTCCGTCGGGCAGCGCGCGTGAGTTTTGCGCAAGCGCGCGGGCATACGCTTGCAACGCAGGTTGCTTGGCGAGTTGATCGAGTTGCGATTCGTGTTCTTTGATTTGGCGGTCAAGGTTGGCTGAAATTTCGCGTGCGCGACTGTCGGCATCTTGCTGCAACATTCGCGTGATGGTGCCGACCGCCGTCCCCTGCCAACGCGCCCACAACAAAAACATCGGCAGGATGGCGAAGACGAATACGACGATAACCAGTTTGGCGCGGATGGGCATAAGGCAAGTGAAAAGTGAAAAGTGAAAAGTGAAAAGTTCCCCGCAAGGTAACTCGGCACTTTTCACTTTTCACTTTTCGTTATTCACTTTTTACTTAATGGTTGCTTCGGCGACTGACTTGGGCGCGTTCTCGACCTGAAAGATTTTTTCTTCCATCTGAACGTTATAAGCGACTTCGACGATGGTGCGTTCTTCGATGAGCTTGTCATTGGCGTAAACCTGTGTGGAGTAAGGAAGGATCGTATTTTGCGCCGTACGAAAGTCTTTGAAGTAGAGCCGATATTTCACTGGCGCGGCCTCTGCCGCAGGTTTTTCTTCGTAATGCAGATAGATGACGCGACCGGTGCGGCGGCTGACTTCATAGCGGGTTTTCGCGCCCGAAGGTAGCGTCAATTCAATTTGGTCGAGATCCATCGTACCGAGTTTGTTTTGTCCGACGAGTTCGAGCTTGCCTTCGTTTTCTTTGTAACGCAGCAGAGCTTCATAACTGTGTTCGTGCGCCGAATGAAAAGCCTTGACCGTGTCGGCATTGGGTTCCTGCACTTCGCCGTTGCTGATGCTCCAGGTCGTTTTGCCGTCGTAACCCAGCATATAGCGCATGCCCGGCAATTCGAGCTCAAGCAAGGTCAAGTCTTCGTTGAGCTTGGGCTTGCGGATGAACTGCGTATAGGTCTTGCCTTCGCGCACGCCCTCTGCCGTGTGGAACTTGACGTTCGCGCGCAAGCGTCCGTTTTTCTGAATGGCTTCCATCACCGGACGGCTGCCGTAAAACAGGATGGCGCGTTCGACAATGTTTTCGGCGGTCGGGTTCTTGGGTAACTCGATTTGCGCGAAGGCCGAAGCTGAAAGCAGGGCACACAGCGTTAAGATGTGGTAAAGATTGCGTGGGCGGATGATGGAAAAGCTCATAAGAAATTGACACCTTTGGGAATCGAAAACTACACTGCCGATTCGATTTGGCAGACTATAACGCACTGAACGTGGCTGGGGCTAGCCCTTGCGCCCAAAGCCATGCGCTGCGGCGTGACTGCCCAACCAATTTCATCCTCATACATATCGTTATTACAACAGAGTTACGACAGGCAACATTTATCAGGAGAAGCATTATGAAAATTGGCATTTTAGTCGGAATGGAAAATACCTTTCCGCCCGCGTTGATCGAAAAGATCAATGGCATGAACGCAGGTGTGACGGCGGAATACGTCAAAATCGGCGGCATTAAGCAAGACGACGCTTGCGAATATCGCGTTATCTTCGACCGCATCTCACACGAGATTCCTTTCTATCGGTCTTATCTGAAACACGCCGCGCTCAACGGCGCAATCATCGTCAACAATCCGTTCTGGTGGTCGGCGGACGAAAAGTTTTTCGGCTATTCGCTGGCAACCAAGCTAGGCTTGGCGATTCCGAAAACCGTGCTGTTGCCGCAAAAGGCTTATATCAAAGGCGTGACGGACGCTTCGTTGCGCAACCTCGAATATCCGCTTGATTGGGACGCGATCATCGAACACGTTGGGCTGCCCGCGTTTCTAAAGCCCCACGATGGCGGCGGCTGGAAAGATGTTTATAAAGTCAGCACCAAAGAAGAGTTGTGGGATGCCTACGATCAAACCGGCACGCTGGCGATGACCTTACAGCAATTCGTGGACTTTACGCTTTACACGCGCTGCTATTGCGTAGGCCGCAAAGAAGTTCTCGTCATGCCTTACGACCCGAAAACGCGCAGTTACATACCGCGCGATCAATACGAACTGCCGCGCGACCTCGAAGACCGGATGATCCGCGACACGATCCTGATTAACGAAGCCCTGGGCTACGACTTGAATACGGTCGAATTCGCGGTACAGGACGGCGTGCCTTACGCGATTGATTTCACTAACCCCGCGCCCGATGCCGACCTCTGGTCAGTCACGGAGCCTTATCACAACTGGGTCGTCAACGCCGTTGCCCGCATGCTGGTTGATTACGCCGTGAACGGAGCGCCGACCGCCCGTTATCACCGCTGGAACAAATGGCTGCATCCCGAAAACGACGAAACTACGTTGCACATCACCGGTGCGGCGAACGTCGCGCATTCTGCGTCGAAGGCTATTTCGGCGGTGATTGACGAAATCTCAGAACCCGTTAAACCTAAACGTACGCGCAAGGCCGCAACGGGCGAACTGAAAAAGCCTGCGGTGAAGAAAGCCAAGTAGACAGAGGGACGGAGAGAATGAGAGACGGAGAGAATTGTTCCTGTCTTCTCTCCGTCTCATCTTGCCCCGCCTTTGGAAACCGCATACCATCCGCGCCGTATCAAAAATCGTAAAATTCGTAGTTCACCATCCATTAACTAACCAAGCAGTTCTGCATCCTTGTCATCACACATCGTGGCTTGCGTTGGGCGTTCGCCTGCCAGTCACTTCATTCTTGAGGAGCGCGAAGTTATGAAGTTCGACAACCAATTCACACTCGGTATTGAAGAAGAATTTCAGATCATTGACCCACACACGCGCGAGTTGCGTTCGCGCGTAAACGAGATTCTGGACGAAGGGCGCATGCTGTTGGGCGAACAGGTCAAGCCCGAAATGCACCAGTCCATGATCGAAGTCGGCACCGGCATCTGCCGCGACGTGCAAGAGGCGCGCGAAGACGTGATCAAGTTGCGTCGCGCCATCGCTGAACTCGCGCATCGCAAGGGACTGGCTTTCGTCGCCGCTTCGACGCACCCCATCTCGCATTGGGCTGATCAGGAAATCACCGAGAACGAACGCTACGCCCAGATGATCGAAGAGTTGCAACAGTCGGCGCGCGCGCTGTTGATTTTCGGCATGCACGTTCACGTCGGCATCGAAGACAAAGAAGCCTCTATCGCCGTGATGAATGCCGCGCGTTACTTTCTGCCCCACGTTTACGCGCTCACGACCAGTTCGCCATTTTGGATCAAGCGCAACACGGGGATGAAAAGTTATCGTTACGAAGTCTTTAAACAATTTCCGCGTACAGGTATGCCCGATTATTTCACTTCGTTTGGCGAGTTCGAGAGCTACGTCAATTTGCTCATCAAGACGGGCTGCATTGATAACGGCAAGAAGATTTGGTGGGACGTGCGCCCGCATCCATTTTTCCCCACACTGGAATATCGCATCTGCGACATTCCCACCAAAGTGGACGAAACCATTTGCGTGGCTGCACTGTTGCAAGCCATCACTGCGAAACTCTATCGGCTCTATCGGCAAAATCTCGGCTTCCGGCTTTATCGCCGTTCGTTGATCGAAGAGAACAAATGGCGCGCGGCGCGTTATGGACTCGACGGTAAGCTGATTGATTTCGGCAAACGTACCGAAGTCCCCACCCGTGACCTGATTATCGAATTGCTCGAATTCGTTGACGACGTGGTTGACGAACTCGGGTGCCGCAACGAAATCAATTACGTTCACACCATTATGGCGAACGGAACCAGCGCCGACCGCCAGTTACGCGCTTATGAACAATCGGGCGGCGACCTAACAGCAGTCGTTGATCTGTTGCGCAAAGAAACGCTCGAAGGCGTGATGTAAGCGGTTGAATTTGCGGAAACCTCAGCGTTGCCTGCATCGTAAAGCCCGTATCATAAACATTGACGCCGAAACGCAACCTGTTCAGCCAAATCAACGCGCGCTTCGGCAAGCATCGAGGAATGATCGCTATGAAAAAATGGTTCATCGTTATTTTGATGGCGGCGCAGTGGCTGTCTGCCGCCGCGCAGGACAAAAAGGCGCTTAACGAACAACTGCTCGCCGCAACACGCAAGAGCAACATCGAATTGGTCAAATCCCTGCTCGCGCAAGGCGCTGACGTAGACGCCAAGTCCCCTTACGGCGCGACGCCACTGTTTTTCGCCTGCGACCGCAGCAATGTCGAAATCGTCAAACTGCTGATCGAGGCCGGAGCGAATCCGAATATTCAGGATACGTTTTATAAAGCGTCGCCGTTGGGTTGGGCCTCAGGCAAAGGGAGCGCCGAAGTCATTCGCTTG
Source organism: Acidobacteriota bacterium (assembly GCA_031414155.1). Classification (GTDB taxonomy): domain Bacteria; phylum Acidobacteriota; class Blastocatellia; order RBC074; family RBC074; genus JACPYM01. Next base: position 17,438 of record JANNUY010000641.1, on the reverse strand, counting down.
CTGGTCGAGAAAGGTGCGAAGGAAGTCGAAGTGGCGATGCGCTTCGGCGTCAATGGCAATCACGCCGAGTTGGTGAAAACCACGCTCGACAAGGGTAAGTTTACGCAAGAGCAACTCGACAAGTTTTTCGCCGCTGCCATAAACAAAAAGCACGCTGCCATCGCAGACCTGCTCAAAACCGCAGGCGCGAAAGATATTGCGCCCTTCGCCGTCAGCGCCGATAAGCTCAAAACGTATGAAGGCAAATTCAAAAATGACACGCTAACGATTACGGTCACGCTCAAAGACGGCAAACTGATTGGTTCGGCTAACGGCGGCGACCTCACGCTCACACCGGTGAAAGAACATGTGTTCGACGCTGTTGAACAGGATGGGTTGAGCATTACGTTCACGTTCGAAGCCGACAAGGTCACGGGCGCTACGATTAAGAACGGCACGTTTCAAACCGTATTGAAGAAGGAAGAAGTGAAATAAATGAAATCTCTCTGTCTCTTACTCTCTCTGTCTTTTTGTCTTGTTGCGCAGGCGCAAAACTGGCCGAGCTTTCGTGGCGACAAGGCCAACGGCGTCGCTGACGGCAAGCCCGTGCCTACGAAATGGAACGTAGAGAACAACGAAAACATTGCGTGGAAAGTCGCAATCCCCGGACTCGCACACGCCAGCCCCGTTGTTTGGGAAGATCGCGTTTACGTAGTGACAGCGGTGAGCGCCGATAACAACCCATTCTTCAAAGCCGGGCCTTACGGCGACGTTGATTCAGTCAGCGAGACGGCGAAATACACTTGGCGCGTGATGGCGCTCGACAAGAAAACCGGCAAGGTGATCTGGGATAAAGTCGCCGCCGACGGTTTGCCCAAAATCAAACGCCACACCAAAGCCACGCACGCGAATTCAACGCCCGTGACCGACGGCAAACACGTCATTGCGTTTTTCGGCACCGAAGGCGGGCTGTATTGCTTCGACACCAAAGGCAAATTGAAGTGGAAGCAAGACCTCGGCGCGCTCGATTCCGGTTGGTTTTTTGACGCCGATTACCAATGGGGCACAGCAACTTCGCCGATTATTTATAAAAACACGGTCATCTTGCAGGTAGACGTTCAGCAAGGTTCTTATCTCGCCGCTTGGGACATCAACTCAGGCAAACAACTCTGGAAAACTAATCGCGACGAAATTCCCTCGTGGGGTACGCCGACTATCGTCGAAGGCAAGTCGCGCGTTGAGTTAGTAACTAACGCAACCAAAGCGATGCGCGGTTACGACCCGCTCACGGGCAAAGAGTTATGGACGATGAAAGGGAATCCTGAAATTACTTCGACGACGCCCATCGCCGCGCACGATTTAATTTTTATTGCGAATAGTTACCGCCCCAATCAGCCGGTTTACGCTATTAAACAAGGCGCAGCCAACGGCGATATTTCGCTAGCCGAAGGTAAGACCAGCAACGACGCCATCGCGTGGAGCACGCAACGCGGCGGCAGTTATCAGCCCACGCCAATTATTTATGGCGAATATCTTTACGTTGTGAATAACAACGGCACGCTCAATGTTTACAACGCCAAAACCGGCGAGCGGGCTTATCAAAAGCGCGTCTCCGAAAAAGGCAGTTCTTACTCAGGCTCGCCGGTGGCCGCGAACGGCAATCTTTATTTCCCTAACGAAGACGGCGATGTCGTCGTCATTAAAGCGGGTACGACTTACGAATTCATCAGTCAAAATCCGATGGGCGAAGTGCTGATGGCTACGCCTGCGATTTCGGATGGAATGTTGTTCGTGCGCGGGCAGAAGCATTTATTTGCGATTGCGGAAAAGCCTATGTTGAAAGCTCAAAAATAGGAAAGGGATATTTGTCGTGAAAAAACTTTTGTTACTCGTCTTGTTACTTTGCGCGCCTATGTGGGCGCAAGAGAAAAATACTGAACACACGATGAAACTGGCGGCTGGACAAGCTGCCCAACCTGCTACCGTCAACGACATGGCATGGATGGCGGGACGTTGGGTGGGCGAAGGAATGGGCGGGCAGAGTGACGAGATGTGGGGGCCGGTTTATCAAGGGCGTATGCTTGGCACGTTCACCCACAGCGAAGGCGGTAAGCCGATCTTTCACGAATTTATGATCGTGATGGAAGTGGAAGGGAAGCTGGTCGTGCGGCTGAAGCATTTCAACCCTGACCTGACTGGTTGGGAAGAAAAAGATAAATTCGTAGACTTCAAATTCGTCGCCAAAAAAGATGGCGCGATGTATTTCAGCGGACTGACCTATATGCCGGACGGCAAGGATGGGTTAAAGATATACGTGGCGCTGCGCAATAAGGAAGGCGCATTGCACGAAGAAGTGTTTAGTTTGAAACGGGCTAAGTAAGAAAGTTGTTTAGGAGAAAAATGATGAAACGTTTTGTCTTGGCAGGGTTATTATTTTTGATCATTGCTTTAACGCTGAGTTATTCGCCGAATCCCTGGTTAGACAGCCTCGCGAAGACTTCGACGAACTGGGCGGGCTGGCGCGGGCCGGATGGACAAGGCATCTCGCTCGAAAAGAATTTGCCGAGCGAGTGGAGCGACACGAAAAACGTACTCTGGAAAACGCCGTTGCCGGGACGTGGATATTCGCAACCCGTCATCTGGGGCAATCGTGTATTCCTGACGACTGACGTAGAAAATGGTACGGCCCCGACAACACACAAGCCGCCCGTGCATATGATTAACAAAGAGGAATTCAAGCATCCTGAATGGGCAGGCGTGAATTTGTTGCACAAGTTCGAGACGATTTGCCTCGACCGCGATTCGGGCAAAGTGCTGTGGGAGAAAGTCTCTTACGAAGGCACGGTTTTTGATTATCGCCACAAGCGCGGGAATTACGCCGCGCCGACGCCGGTCACGGATGGCAAATACGTTTGGAGCTACTTCGGCTCAGAAGGGCTTTATTGTTATGATTTCAAGGGGAATCTGGTTTGGAAAAAAACGCTCGGTCAGATCATGACTTTGGGCATGGGCGTAGCTAGTTCGCCGGTGTTATTCGACAACGTATTGATTATGCAATGCGACGAAAACGAAGGCGAAAAATCGTTCATCGCGGGCTTCGATAAAAAGACCGGCAAGGAACTCTGGCGGCAAGCGCGCAAGGTGCAAGTGAGTTGGTCTACGCCGGTGTTGGTGAATACGGGCACACGGACGGAATTAATTACCAGTGGCAATGAGTTAGTCATTGCCTACGACCCGAAAACCGGCAAAGAGTTATGGCAAACGGAAGGTGTGAAGGCCAATGCGATTGCTACGCCGTTGATCGGCCATGGGTTGGTGATTGCTTCGACGGGCTATCCTTCCAAAAATATCATTGCGATTAAACCAGGCGGCGCAGGTAAGTTAGCGGCTGATCAGGTTGTTTGGAAATATAACAAAGGGACGGCTTATGTGCCTTCGCCAATTTTGTATGGCGATTATGTTTATCTGATGAGCGACGGTGGCGTGATGACTTGCCTTGAAGCAAAAACCGGCAAGATCGTTTATGAAGGCGGGCGCGTTCCGATTGCGACAAAGTTTTATGGCGCTTCGCCGGTGGCTTTCGATGACAAGATTTTGCTGACTAGCGATGACGGCGACACCTTTGTTATTAGAGCAGGGCCAAAGCATGAAGTTTTAGGCACTAACTCACTCGGCGAACCGTGCAAGACTTCGATTGCGATTGCAGATGGGAAGCTATTCATTCGTGGCGAAAAACATCTGTTTTGTATCGGTAAGCCGACGAAAGGAGTATAGGCAATATGACTTGGGATGAAGTTATCAGTGATCCGGTTTTGCAAAACCTGCCTTTCAAGATCGAACTGAATAAATTCGGTCAAATCTTGATGAGTCCGGCAAATAATAAACACGGACGAATTCAATTTCGCACAGGGCGGGAAATTGATCGCCGAAAAAACAATGGCGAAGTTATTACTGAATGCGCAATTCAAACTTCCGATGGCGTGAAAGTCGCGGATGTCGCTTGGGCTTCAGACAGTTTTCTGGCAGAACATGGGGACACCTCACCTTATCAAAAGGCCCCAGAGATTTGCGTCGAAGTCGTCTCGCCATCAAACACCAAAGAAGAGATTGAAACCAAAGTCGAGTTATACCTCGCGCGCGGCGCATTAGAAGTTTGGGTCGTCAATAACCAAAAGGAAATCAAGGTTTACACTCATACAGGCAAGCTCAAGAAATCGAAACTTATCCCAAGCATCGAGCTCTGAGCAACAATTATGAAAACCCAACGTGTGATTTTCTTGCTCTTAGGCGGCTGGCTCTTGCTGGCCGCCTTTGCCTTTGCACAAACCAAAAATACCAATACCAATTGGCCGCAATTTCGTGGGCCGAACGGCAATGCCACCGCTGATCAAGCCAATCTGCCCACGGAATGGAGCGCGACTGAAAACATCGTTTGGAAAACTGAGATTGCGGGACGCGGTCATTCGTCGCCAGTGATTTGGGGCAAGCATGTCTTTCTGACCTCTGACATCGAGGGCGAAGTTATTGCCGATAAAAAAGCGATAGCTCATGTGCGCAATGATAAATCGTGGATACACCCTGACAGCACGTCGGGCGACCGCAAGCATACGTTGAAGCTAATTTGCCTTGACCGCGATTCGGGGAAAATCCTCTGGGAAAAAATAACTTATGAAGGCGCGGTGTTAGACGACCGGCATCGCAAAAATACGTACGCTTCAGGTACGCCGGCAACTGACGGAAAATATGTTTATGCTTTTTTTGAGGCTGAAGGGATTTATTGCTATGACTTCAACGGTAAGTTAGTTTGGAAGTCATCACTCGGCAAAATTTCTAAAGTAGGCATGGGGCCGGGCACGTCGCCGGTGCTGTATGAAAACCTGCTTTACCTGCAATGCGACAACGAAGACGGCGGCTCGCAGTTGTCTTTTTTAGTTGCGCTCAATAAACGCACGGGTAAAGAAGTCTGGCGTGCCGTCCGCGATCATCGCAAGACGCATTCGACACCTGCGATTGTGCGTTCGGGTAATCGCATTGAGTTAGTTGCGAACGGTTGGGAATCGGTGATTGCCTACGATCCGCTAACGGGCAAAGAACTCTGGCAATGCGAAGGCGTCAAAGGCTGGGCCATCCCCAGCATTGTCAGTGGCCACGGCATGGTATTCCCTTCATCTGGTTATCCGAGCAAGCGTGTTTTAGGTATTAAGCTAGGCGGTTCAGGTAACTTAAAAGATACGTCAAATCTAGCTTGGAGCTACGACAAAGGCACGGCGTATGTCGCGTCGCCAATTTTATACGGTGATTATTTATACCTCATCAGCGACAAGGGCATTCTGACTTGCCTCGATGCCAAAACCGGTGCAATCAAATATGAAGGAGGCCGCGTGCCTACGCCGGAAAGTTTTTCCGCTTCGCCGTTGGCTTATGACGGCAAGTTACTTTTGCTGAGCGAAGACGGCGACGGATTTCTGATTAAAGCCGGGCCGGTTCACGAGGTACTCAAGGTCAATGCGCTGGATGAGCCGATTTATGCTTCGCCAGCTGTGGCGAATGGGAAGCTGTTCATTCGCGGTGATAAGCATTTGTATTGCATCGGGAAGAAAAGCTGATGGTTTTCTTGCGCGCCATCAATCTCAGCAAGACTTACGCTGGACGCGCCGAAGCAGTGCGCGTATTCGATAACTTAAATTTAGAAGTAACTAAAGGCGAGATGGTGGCGATTGTGGGGGAGTCGGGGGCGGGGAAGTCTACGTTGTTGCATTTGCTGGGCGGATTGGATCAAGTGACCTCAGGCAGCGTATTTATTGGCGAGTTTGACATCGCAAAAATGGCTGAACTAGACTCGGCGCACTTTCGCAATCGGGCGATTGGATTTGTCTTTCAACACCATTATTTATTGCCGGAATTCACCGCGCGGGAAAACGTGGCGATGCCTTTGTTATTGGGTAGCACGCCGCACGGACAGGCTATTCAGCGCGCTGATGTTTTGCTTGAACGGGTAGGATTGGCTGCGCGTTCGTCGCATTTTCCCACTGAGCTTTCGGGTGGCGAACAACAGCGCGTCGCATTGGCGCGTGCATTGGCGAATCGTCCGCAGCTTTTGCTGGCGGATGAGCCGACGGGGAATCTGGATGAGCGCACGGGAGCCGAGATACAGGCGCTGTTGCGGCAGTTGCAACGCGAAGACGGTTTGACTTCGGTGGTTGTGACGCACAATCGTGAATTCGCGCGTGCATGTGATCGTGCGCTGCGGCTGGAAAAAGGCCGTTTGTTTGAAGACGAATCTTAAATGCCAATCTTAACGAATTGACGATTTGCGTTGCTGCCCCAGATTGAAGAATTCTGTGCTGTTCGTTCAGTACCAACCAGAAAAACTCGGAGATAAGCTGTAACAAGCTGAAGGTAGGAACCGGATGTTCGAGCGTTATACCGAAAAAGCCCGCCGCGTCATTTTCTTCGCCCGCTATGAAGCCAGTCAGATGGGCGCGAAACAAATCGAACCTGAACACATTTTGTTAGGCTTGGTGCGCGAAGATAAAACGCTCACACCGCGTTTTTTTCAGCGTTCGCACTTGAGCATTGAGGCCGTGCGCCGCGAGTTGGAAGGCCGTGTGACCTTGCGCGAACGGCTGACGGCAGCGGTTGATTTGCCGTTGTCGCAAACCTCTAAGCGCGTCTTGGCTTTTTCGGCGGAAGAATCGGAGCGCATCGGGCACCGGCATATTGGTACGGAACATTTGTTGTTGGGTTTGTTGCGCGAAGAGAATTCTTATGCAGCGGAAATGCTTTATGAGCGCGGCTTACGGCTGTCTGACATTCGCAACGAGTTGATGAGGCAGGCGAGCTTGGAGCGTACGCAACACTCGCGGAAGGATACGCCGACGCTATTTGAATTCAGCCGTGACCTGACCGAAGCCGCGCTGGAAGGCAAACTCGATCCGCTGATTGGCCGCGATAAAGAAGTTGATCGCGTGATTGAAATCCTGTGCCGCCGCACTAAAAACAACCCGGTGTTGATCGGCGAGCCGGGCGTAGGCAAGACCGCCATTGTCGAGGGCCTCGCGCAACGCATCGTGATGGGCGAGGTGCCTTCGTTTCTGTTTGACAAGCGTGTGCTGGCGCTTGATCTGAGTTTGGTCGTAGCGGGTACGAAATATCGCGGGCAGCTTGAGGAACGCATGAAAACGATCATGCGCGAGCTGATAGACAATCCGCTTTACATCATTTTCATTGACGAATTGCATACGCTGGTCGGCGCGGGTTCGGCGGAAGGCAGTCTGGACGCGGCAAACATTTTGAAACCGGCGCTGTCACGCGGCGAGTTGCAATGCGTGGGGGCGACGACGCTGACCGAGTTTCGCAAGTACATCGAAAAAGACCGCTCGCTCGAACGCCGCTTTCAACCGGTAACAGTAGACCCACCAAACGAAGCCGATACCATTCAAATTTTGACGGGAATTAAAGATCGTTACGAATCGTTTCATAACGTGCATTACGCCGACGATGCAGTTGAGGCGGCGGTCTATCAATCGTCCCGTTATCTGCCCGAACGCTTTTTGCCGGACAAAGCGATTGACGTTTTGGATGAAGCAGGCTCGCGCGTGAAGCTGCGCGTGCAACGTGAGGCGGGTTACGTGCCGCCGCCGCCTTCACGCTGGGAACGGGGCGAACGTGAGTATCGCGGCGAGCGTGGCTATAGCAGTGCGACGCGCCGTCCGCCGCAGTATTTCGAGCCTTCGGTGTTTGAAGAAACGGCGGCGTTGGTGAGCCGTCAGGACATTGAAGATGTGATTGCACGTTGGACGGGGATTCCGATTAGTTCTTTGCAAGATGATGAGTCGGCCAAACTGCTGCGTATCGAAGCCGAGTTGCACAAGCGTGTGATTCGCCAAGACGTAGCCGTGTCGGCGTTGGCGCGGGCGATTCGTCGTTCACGGGCGGGGCTGAAAAATCCGCAGCGTCCGGTGGGTTCGTTTCTTTTCTTAGGCCCGACCGGCGTAGGCAAAACCGAGGTCGCGCGTTCGTTGGCCGAATTTTTGTTTGGCTCAGAGAAAGCGATGATTCGCTTCGATATGTCTGAGTTCATGGAAAAGCATTCGGTGTCGAAACTTATCGGTTCGCCGCCGGGTTACATCGGCTATGACGAGGGTGGGCAGTTGACTGAGCGCGTGCGGCGCAATCCATATTCGGTGCTGTTGCTCGACGAAATCGAAAAGGCGCATCCAGATATTTTCAACATCCTGTTGCAGGTGTTTGAAGACGGCGTGTTGACTGATGCGCTAGGCAATCGAGTGGATTTCAAAAATACGATCATCATCATGACCTCGAACCTCGGCGCGCGGTTCGCTAACAAGGGCGGCTTCGTGGGGTTTCAAGCTACGAAGTCAGAGGCGGCGGCGAAAAATGAAGATCGCGTGATGATGGCGGTGCGCGAAGCCTTCAATCCTGAATTCATCAATCGGCTGGATGAGATCATCGTGTTCGGTCCGTTGGGTGAAGATGATTTGCAAACGATTGTCGGCCTGTTGATTGACCAGTTGAACCGCACGCTTATACATCGTCCGCTGGAAATATCTATGACGCCTGAAGCGCAACGCTGGATCGTTGACCAAACCTTGACTGATAGAAGCTATGGCGCACGTCCGTTGCGCCGTGCGTTGCAACGTTTTGTCGAAGACCCGCTGTCAGATGCGCTGATCGAAGGGCGCTTGCCTTCAACGGGGCGCGTCGAAGTGGCAGTTGGCGTTAATGGTTTGAGCTTTCGCGGTTCAGCGGGCTTGCTGCTGCCTGAACTGCCCGCCGATGAATTGCTGACGGATGATGGGCTGTCTGCCGAAGACCGCGAAATGAAAGAAATGCTGGATTCGCTTAGTCACGAAGAGGCTTTGTTGGTTTCCTGAGCGCGTTTGTTTTTGATTCCTTCCCCGCCTCCCCCGCTGGCCTTCCCGCAGAATGACGTGGCTGTGTGAATTACGTGGCTGGACATTCTCACGATGGCTGCTAGAATCCGCAGCTTGTTCATCGCCGAACAGGGTTGCGGGGCGATGGCAACACAATCGTTTTTACCGTTATTAAGTTTAAGTTTTCACGTGTCGCACGGTGAGTTGCGTTCAAAATGCGAGATACTGGGTTGCGTCACGTGAGGCGAAGTTTTTATCAAATGTCTTTGCAATCTTCACCCTGCGGTTCGTTCATGCGTTGCGGCGCTGAAGCGGCCAACTCGATCAGCGCCTCATCCTTAATTTTTTTGGTTAAAAAGTTTTGGTTGCGCATGATCGGGGCGCGCAGTGCGAATTATGAAGCCTGAACCACGGGCAACAACGCAGCTAACCCCAAGCGCGTAATCGTAGAAAAGATGACATACATTGTGGGAGAAGCATTCATGACTGAGCGCTTTATTAAGCGAACAAGCGCCTTGTTGATTTTTTGTGCCTTAACTTTGTGCGCGACGTTGTCGGCGGTCGTCGCGCCTGCCCTTGCACAAACTGCTGCGGGGCAGGACGTATTGGTCGAGGACGTGGAAATTCGCGGCAATCGTCGCATTCCCAAAGAGTCCATCCTTTATTATGTGCAAAGCAAACCGGGCGACCGTTACAGCCAGGCGTTGGCGCAACGGGACCTCGAAGCGATCGTGCAACTGGGTTTTTTCGATCCGATTGCGACCAAATTCTTTTTGGACGACGGCCCGCGCGGCGGCAAGGTCATCATCTTTCAAGTGAGGGAATATCCGATCATCCGCGATTTGCAATATCGCAACATGAAATCGGCGACCGAAAGCGAAGTGCTGACGCGGTTCAAAGAGCGGCGCACACAGGTCAGTAAAGAATCGCAACTTGATCCGGCCAAAGTGAACGCGGCGAAAATTGTCCTGCGCGAACTGATGGCGGAAAAAGGCCATCCCGACGCCAAGGTTGATATTGAGGTCGAAGACATTTCGGCGACGACCGTGGCGCTGATTTTCAACATTGAGGAAGGGCCACGCGTACGCATCAAAGACATTGTTTTCACGGGCGAGAAAGGCGATTTCTCGCAACGCCGTTTGCGCGGCGCGATGAAGCTGGTGAAAGAGTCCGGCTTGATCTCGACCTTTACTTCTAAAGACATCTATTTCAAAGAGAAGCTGCAAGACGATTTAGAGCGCGTGCGGTTCTTTTTGGGGAATAAGGGCTATCTGCAAGCGCGTTACAACGAACCGGTGATCGAACCGGCGGGGACGGTGACGAGCGGCATTCCGCTGATACCGATTCCGTTTTTGCAAAAGAAAGGGCCCGGCTTGCGCGTTTCGATTCCCATTGAGGTCGGACGCCGTTACAAGGTTGCTAAAGTCGAAGAAAAAGGCGTGACACTGTTTCAACCGGGCGTGATTTCGGCGGTGTCGGGAATGCGCGTGGGCGAATACGCCAACACGAAGAACGTACAGGAAAACATTTATAAAGGCATCAAAGACCTTTACGGCACGCAGGGTTACATTCAGGCCGAAGTCAGTTTCGTACCGAAGTTCATTGATAAAACCGACACCGAGGGCGAAGTCGAAGTCACGCTCGAAGTGGACGAAGGCCGCCAGTTCACGTTGCGCCGGTTGGAATTCATCGGTAACACGAATACGCGCGACGTGGTGTTGCGCCGCGAAGTCGTGCTGAACGAAGGCGACCCTTACAACAAACGCTATTGGGACATTTCGATTTTGAAGCTCAATCAGTTGGGACTCTTTGACGAAGTTAAAGAGAAAGACGCCATCACGCGCACCAACGACCGCGACCAAACCGTGGATATTGACGTTCAGGTCAAAGAAAAAGGGAAGCAACAGATTTCAGTCAACGGTGGTGTGTCAGGGTTTCAGGGCAGCTTCTTCGGGATGGATTACTCGACCAATAACCTGTTGGGTTATGGCGAATCGCTGGGCATTGCGCTCTCAGGCGGCAATCGCCAGTTGAGCGCTAACGTCAGTTTTTCTGAGCCTTACCTGTTCGGCAAACCGATCAGCGCGGGCATTCAGTTGTTCGCCCAGAAATATCAGTTCATCGGTTCGGGGTTCAATTTCAACAACGCGAGTCAGGTTTTGCAATCGAGTTTCTTCGGCCTGTCGAGCTTCAACACCGACACGCTGTTCACGCAACAAACGATAGGCGGCACGCTCAGTCTCTCGTCGCCCGGTTATGTGTTTGCGAACGCGCTGTTCGGACGCAGTCGCTTCCGCAACTTCGCCAATCAGGCGCGCTTCGGTTTGTCTTATTCGTTGACGGCGACGGCGACGCGTGATCCGGCGGTGAACCGCGACGCCGACCCAAACAACAATGTACCAGTTACTTTTGAACAACCGCGCATTTTGACCAGCCGCGTTACGCCGTCGCTGTTTTACAACACGACAAACGCCCAACTCGATGCGACACGCGGGCAAAGCATCTTTCTCGGTTTGGCGTTGTCGGGCGGGCCGTTGGGCGGCGACGTGAACACATTTGCGCCTTCGTTTGAATACAAACGCTTTGATCCAATCTTCCGCAAACGCAGCGATAAAGCTCACATATTGGCGATGCGTTTTCGCGCTGATACGGTTCGCACTTTCGGTAAACTTTTCGAGACGCAATCGCTCTCGTTCATCGGCGGCGTACCGATCTTTGAACGCTTTTATCTAGGCGGCGAATACGACATTCGTGGTTACAACATCCGTTCGATTTCGCCCGTCGTAGCGAGTGACAGTTTCATCTCAACTCGTAACGTTAAGGCCACGGTGGAAGATCCGGCGGATTTAACCAAACGCGTTGACGCGCCAACTGGTCAGGTAGATGCGTCGGTGTTGCGCAACTTCACGTTTCAGGCTCCAGGTGAGCGAGGCTGCACGCAAACGCTCGATCAGGCGAAGGATTGCAACGTCGTCAACGCGCGCACGTTCTTTACGCCAATTGGCGGCGATACACAGTTCATTTACAACCTCGAATATCGCATTCCGATCATCAGCATTCTTTCGGTGGCGGCGTTTGCCGACATCGGTTCGGTCTTTAATTCGCGCAAGTATAACGATCAGGTGACCTCATCGAATTATTTGACGCAAGACGTGATTCCGGGCGGGGTTGTGCTGAATCAAGCCGGTCGTGTCGCTACGCAGGAAGAACTGGCGAGCGCGCCGAAAGATGATCTGGGCAATGCGATCGGCTATCGCCGCGTATTCCTGGAAGGCGAAGCGCGCGATTACAGTATCCTGCGCAACTCACAGGCGAACATAAAATTCCTGTCGGATGTGCGTTCGTCGTTCGGTGCAGAAGTTCGCATTCAAATGCCGGTGATTAACGTTCCGTTCCGTTTGATTTTCGCCTATAACCCGCAGGCGAAAACCGACTTGACCGACCCGAAAGTGCTGTTCATCGAACGCCGTACCGCCGTGCGTTTCAGCGTTGGCCGCACTTTCTAAACACTAGATATTATCTGCTAAAAACGCAGTGCCGCGCGGCGCTGTTCATTCACTTGGAGAGACATGAAAAAACACTTTCTATGCGCCCTGTTATTTACCCTGATGGCCCTGATTGCGTTTAACGCGTCAGCGCAGGCGCAAGTCAAAACGAAAATCGGCATCATTGAGATTGCGGCCTTCCGTTCTGAAGTGGCCGAACTCAAGATCAAATACGAAAAGCTGCAAGGCGAATTCGCTACGATTCAACGCGACCTTGAAAGCATGGCGACTTCAATGGAAGCGAAGCAGAAAACTTTGCAAGAAGGCAAAAATCTGACGGCGCAACAAGCCGCCAAATTGCAGGACGATATTCAAAGCCTGCAAACCGAGGCGAAGCGCAAGCAGGAAGACGCCACGGCCTTGGCGGGCAAGCGCGAGCAGGAAGAAACCGGCGCGATCTATGAAAAGATCAGCAAGTTTCTTGAACAATATTGCACGCAAAAAGGCATCACGCAGGTGCTCGAAGCGGGCAAATTGCGCGAGTCGGGCTTGGTGATTTATGCGGTGCAAGCGGCATTTATCACCGACGATTTCGTGAAGGAATACAACAAAGCCAATCCGGTTTCGGCGACGGCGGCGAAATAAACTGCGACGATTTTTTTGGAGCGGCGCTTCACCAGAGGCTGCCGCAAAGCACTCATCATTTTCAACTCTGAAGGAGTCTAAACCATGAAACGAACGACTATGATTTTGGCAGCCTGCATAGCAATGTCGCTGGCTGTATTCGCGCAAACTCCCGTACCGCGCACAGCGCCTGCGGCTCCGGCTGCTGCCGCAGCAGCGGCTCCGACGGGCGGCACAGGCGCAGAAGGCAAGGTAGCTGTGTTGCGTACTGATGCCTTTCGTCAGGGACTCATCGAACTCAAAGCGAGACTTGATGCCTTGAACGGCGAATTCGAGCCGAAGCGCAAAGCCCTCGAAACCAAACAGGCGAATCTCGAAAACCTGAAAAACAAGCTGCAAACGCAAGGCAATACCGTGAGCGCCGCTGTCCGCAACCAGTGGGTAGAGGAAGCGACTAACGACGAAAAGTTGCTCAAGCGGATGGATGAAGATTATCAGGCCGAAGGACAAAAGCGTCTGGGCGAAGCGCAAGGGCCGGTGTTCGACAAAGTCGGCAAGCTGCTCGAAGGTTATTGTCAGCAACGCGGCATCATCCTCGTGATGGAAGCCGGTGCGGCGCAACAAGCGGGCGTGCTGATTTTCGCGGCGGCGACGACCGACATCACCGAAGATTTCATGAAGGAATATAACAAGGCGAATCCGGGCGGTGCGGCTCCGACCACGGCAGCGGCTCCGAAGAAGTAACCTGATAAATCAAAAGGCAAAAATCAAAAGGCAAAAGTTCTGCAATAAACTTTTGCCTTTTGCCTTTTGGTAGGAATGGTAGCGCAATCTGCCGAGTTTGCGTGGCTCTCGCGTTTGCGCTCATTGATTGGCAAGCAAACGCGGCGCAATCTCGGCAGATTGCGTTACGGCTTTATGAAACTCGCTGAACTGGCAACACACCTCAATGCGGAATTACGCGGCGATGCTGCGCTCGAAATCACAGGCGTCTCATCGCTCGATGATGCGCGCGCAGGCACGCTCACTTACGTCGCCGATGCGCCGCGCTTAGCCGAAGCCGCCCAATCAGCCGCCAGCGCCTTGCTCATATCTTTCAAGCTTTTCGACAAGCTCGCCCAACACGAAGCCTTAACGTCGCGCAATTTGCTCATCGCACACGATGCCAAGCTCGCCTTTGCGCGAGTCATTCAAATCTTTCACGCAAAGCCTTACGTTGCGCGGGGCGTCAGCCCTGACCTTGTGATGGACGACAGCTCGCGTCACGGCGCTGGTTGTTCGATTCATCCGCGCGTAACCATTGGCGCAAACTCGCTCATCGGCGACCGCGTCACGCTGCATCCAGGCGTTGTCATCGGCGACGGCTGCGTTATCGGCGATGACACGATAATCTTTCCGAACGTGACGATTTATGATGACACTGAAATGGGCGCGCGCTGCCGCATTCATAGCGGTACGGTGATTGGCGCTGACGGATTCAGCTTCACGTCCGACGAAGCGGGCCATCAATTCAAGCTGCTGCAAATTGGGCGCGTCGTGATCGAAGACGACGTAGAAATTGGTTCGAACTGTTCGATTGATCGCGCGGGCTTTGGCGAAACGCGCATTCATCGCGGCGCGAAATTCGACAACTTGATTCAGATCGGCCACAACGTCGTCATCGGCGAAGACACAGTCGTCGCCTCGCAAGCCGGATTTTCTGGCGGCACACAAGTTGGCAAACGCTGCATCATCGCGGGGCAGATCGGTACGAACCAGCACATCACCATCGGCGACGGAGCCATCGTCACCGCGCGTTCCGGCGTGACCAAAAGCGTCGCGCCAGGCAAAATGGTCGGCGGCGTCATTCCCGCCATGGATTATCAGGAATGGCGCAAGTCGCAGGTGATTTATGCGCGCTTGCCCGAAGTTTATGAGCGGCTGAAGAAACTCGAACGCGACCACGCCGCCAATCCTGGCCGCGATGCCGCAGGCCAGCGAGCAGACGAAACGAGAGATTCAGAGTAAAGTTCGCACGACATTCACAAACATTGACCAAGCAACGGTGCGTCTTCGAAGCACGCTGAATGAGGCATTTTCAATTCTCCATTTTGCATTCTCAATTCTTTGACAGGAGGAAACCTCCTGAATGTTTTTCCTCTGTCATAGAATTGAGAATGCAAAATGGAGAATACAGTTCGTAAAGCATTGGCCTTTCGGAAACGAACAGAGCCGCTTGCGTTAATAGCGCGTCTCAGAAGTGCAACCATTGAACAGTCAATAAAGGAGCAAACCATGCAACACATTCCCCGTATCCTGTTCTCCGTTTTGTTGGCAGTGTTCCTCACGTCTGCCGCGTGGGCGCAAAGCCAGCGGCTCACCGTCAACGACGTATTCAATCTTGAACTCGCTGCTGACCCGCAAATTTCGCCCGATGGCAAGCAGGTGATTTACGTGCGGCAGTTCGCCGACATCATGGCCGACAAACGCTGCTCGAATTTGTGGATCGTCAATTTCGACGGCAGCGAAAACCGTCCGCTGACGACGGGCAATTTCAACGACACCAATCCGCGCTGGTCGCCCGACGGGAAGCAGATTATTTACGTTTCGAATCGCGACCAAGGCTCTGGAAGCACGCCGCAGATTTATCGGCGCTGGATGGATTCAGGCCAAACCGCGAAGCTCACCAATCTGACGCAATCGCCTGCGGGCGTGGCGTGGTCGCCTGATGGCAAGTGGCTTTCGTTCACGATGCATGTGCCCGAAGCGCCCGCCGCGATTATCAAAATGCCCGCTCCGCCTGAAGGCGCGAAGTGGGCCGAACCCGCGAAGGTCATTGATAAGCTGGTCTATCGTTTCAACGGCGCGGGTTATTTGAAACCCGGTTATACGCACTTGTTTGTGCTGCCCAGCGAAGGCGGTACGCCGCGCCAGCTTTCGACGGGCAAGTTTCAACACGGCGGCTTGGCCTTTCGCGCGAGCGACGCCGTGTGGACGCCCGACAGCAAGGCGCTCGTGATGGCTGCGAATCGCAACGCCGATTGGGAACTCAATCCGATCAACACCGAAATTTATGAGTTCGCGTTGGATGGTGCGGTCAAGGCGTTGACTTCGCGCAAAGGCCCGGACGGCGCGCCTGACGTATCGCCCGACGGAAAGTTCATCGCTTACACCGGATTCGATGACCGCTTGCACGCTTACGAGGTGACGAAGCTCTATGTGATGAATCGTGATGGCAGCAATGCGCGGCTCATCACCGGCAGCTTTGATCGTGACATCGGCGGCTTGAGTTGGGCGGCGGATGGCACCGGCATTTATTTCACGACGGCGGATCAAGGCAACACGGGGCTTTATTTCACTTCGCTCGACGGCAAAGTGAAACAGGTCGCGCGCAATTTGGGCAGCGGCTTTAACGCCGGCGGCGGCGCGCCTTCGTTCACGACGGCGGCGAATGGAGCATTTGCTACGACGCATTGCCGTCCCGATCAGCCGGGCGATGTGGATACGGGTTGGTTGAGCAAATCTGTTGGGGGCGAGTTGAAAGTTCTCACGTCGGTCAACACCGACGTATTCGCGGGCAAGACGCTCGGCGCGGTCGAAGAGCTTTGGTACGAATCGTCGAAAGATAAACGCAAGATTCACGGCTGGATTATCAAGCCGCCCAACTTTGACGCGACGAAAAAATATCCGCTGATTCTCGAAATTCACGGCGGGCCGCACGCCAATTACGGCGACCGCTTTGACTTGGAAAAACAGATGATGGCGGCGAGCGGATACGTCGTGCTTTATACGAACCCGCGCGGCTCGACGAGTTACGGCAAAGAGTTTGGCAACCTGATTGATAAGGCTTATCCGGGTGACGACTTTTATGATTTGAACTCCGGCGTAGATGCGATGCTGGCGAAAGGTTACGTTGACGCCGAACAGCTTTATGTCACGGGCGGCAGCGGTGGCGGCGTGCTGACGTGCTGGATGATCGGACGTTCGCCGCGTTTTCGCGCAGCGGTCACGGTCTATCCGGTGATTAACTGGTATAGCTTCGTGCTGACGTCAGACATCGGCAACTGGACGGTCAATCACTGGTTCCCCGGCTTCCCGTGGGACAATGTCGAGCATTACGAAAAGCGCAACCTGTTGTCGGTGGTGAAGAACGTCAAGACGCCTACGATGGTGTTGACGGGCGAAGCCGATTATCGCACGCCGATGTCTGATTCAGAGCAGTATTATCAGGCTTTGAAACTGCTCGGCGTCGAAAGCGTACTCGTGCGCGTACCCGATGAGCCGCATGGCATCACGGTGAGGCCGAGCCATCACATGTCGAAGATGCTGCACCTCATCGGCTGGTTCGATCAGCACCGCAAAACCGCCGGGCAACAAGCGTTGCGGTAGCAATAGGCTGGCGGAGCGAAATGAAATTTCGCTCCGCCAGTGATTCATAAAATCGGCAACCGACAACTGACAACTGACAACTGAC
>JANNUY010000640.1:0-11701 GCA_031414155.1 Acidobacteriota bacterium | reverse complement strand
CCGCGATCCAGCAACAGCCCGACGACGCCGATCAAAATAATCGCCGACATCACGCGTTCGAGACTGAGCGCGTTCCAGCTATCCCACACAAAAAATCCGATGCCGATGCCGCCCGACAGCATTTCGCCCGCGACGATGACCAGCCATGCGACGCCGATGCTCAGGCGCAAGCCCGTCAAAATGTGCGGCAGCGAAAACGGAATCAGAATCTTCGTCAGGTATTTGAATTTCGAGAATCCGAAAGCGCGCGCCACGTTGCGGTGATCGTCGGGCACAGAGGCTACGCCAAACGAAGTGTTGATGAGCGTAGGCCACAATGACGTGATGAAGATCACGAAGATCGTCGCTTCGCCCGCGTGTTTGAAGACAGCCAGCCCAATCGGAAACCACGCGAGCGGCGAGACCGGGCGCAGCAATTGCACGAGCGGATAAAACAGTTTCTTGCACGTTTCGCTCGCGCCAATGAGTACGCCCAACGGAATCGCTACGAGCGAGCCGAGGCCGAAGCCTACGAATACGCGCGCGATGGAACTGAGCATCTGAATGCCGATGCCCTTGTCGTTCGGCCCGTTGTCATAAAACGGATGGCTCACGAGTTGCCATAACACTTTCAACGTAGCCAACGGCCCCGGCAACGCGCCTTGCGAAAACGCGCTGACCAATCCCCAGAACGCGACCAGGATGCCGAATCCGGCGAACATCCAGGCGGTCGAGGTAAATGTGTTGAGTGCGGTTTGTTTGAGGGCCGCTACGTTGAAACGCTGCAACTGCGCTTTCGGCCAACTTGTTGTGATTACTGCTTCGTCTTTCATTTTGGTAATTGCTGCAAAGTTCGATTCAAGGTTTGCCACGAGGGACATGGGGAAAGGCAAAACTTATCAATGGTTGCTTTCCCCATAATCCCCGTGTTCCCCGTGGCTATTACTCTCAGGCTTTCGCCGCCATCACGGATTCCGGTTTGTTCGGATCGAACACGGCTTTATCCAGTTCAATCGTGAACGGTTTCATATCGTCGTCGGGGATGGCGATGTTCATGCTCTTGGCGACTTCAGCGTAAACGTCTTGCAAGATCAGTTTATCGGCGATGGCTTGGTAAGTCGGGGCTTGCGGCAAATAACCGAACCGCACGTATTGCGCCATAAACCAGATGCCGTGTGCCTTGCGGGGAAAGTTCGTCTGTCCGCCACGATGGAACATCATTGAATCGTCCGTGTAAGTGTGCTTGCGGTCGCAGCCCAAATCGTATTCACCACTCAACCGCGCTTCGATCACTTCGGGCGGCGCGTTGACGTAAGACGGCTTGCCGATGACCGACGCAGCCTCTTTGCGGTTTTTCGGATCGTCCAACCAGATCGAGGCTTCGAGCACGGCTTTCATCACGGCTTTCAATTCGTCGCGGCGCGTTTCGCTGAACGTCTTGTTGGCGACGAGAGCTTTTTCAGGATGGTGCTTCCAGATGTCTTGCGAGGCGAGATGCGTAGTCCCGATGGCTTGCTGTACGGCGACGCCGTTCCACGGTTCGCCGACCGAGTAACCATCCATATTGCCGACTTTCATGTTCGCCACCATTTGTGGCGGCGGAATCGTGATGATCTTGACGGACTTTTGATCTACGTCAGCGGCAGCCAGCCAATAACGCAACCACATATCGTGCGTGCCGCCGGGAAAGGTCATCGCAAAGGTCACAGTCTTTTTGGCCTTCATCGCTTCGACGCTGGCTTTGACTTTGCCCACTTCGCGGAAGCCGACCGCCGGACAGAAATCTTTCGCCAGCGTGATGGCTTGCCCGTTGTTGTTGAGAATCATCGCAATGTGCATCTCGCTGCCTGCTTGTCCGCCGACGCCGGTGTAAACCGAAAACGGCATGCCGAACAGGCAATGCGCGCCCTGCAAATCGCCCGACAACACTTTGTCGCGGATGGTCGCCCACGAAGCTTCGCGCGTAACCTCTACGTCAACGCCGTGTTTTTTATAAAGGCCCAACTCATGCGCCATCACGACCGAAGCGCAATCCGTGAGCGGAATAAATCCGAGTTTGATTTTGTTATTAGTTGCTGCCACGGGGGCCGTCCTTCCGGTTGAACAGGCGCTGAACACTGTCGCGCCGCTCGCCAACGCGCTGCCAGCGGCCAGCATTTCTTTCAGGAATGTTCGTCGTTTGGTTGTCATGGTGGTTTCCTCCTCTTCAGTTGCCATTGAATGAATTGAGTACGATGGGCTGTTGACGAGGTAGCGGGCTTGGCATAGCCTGCGCCCGTCAATCGAGCCGTCGAAATGATTTGGGCTTGCGCCTGAGTTTTCTCAAACACCTTCGGTTGATGCGAAACGCGCCGCTCGTCAATCAGAGTTTCCAAGCCTGGACTGATGAGCGGTGTGTTGTTTTTAGGGAACAGTTATTCGTGTCCGTAGCCCGACCGTTAGCGAGGGCTACGATCACGATGCGCTTCGTGATTCCGAAGGGCGCAGTGCCGAAGTAGCCCTCGCTAACGGTCGGGCTACGGACACAAGCTGCAAACTGGCCTAAGCCTTTTCAAAAGCCTCAGCGGCTTGCGGCATTTGCCACGAAAACTTCCAGCCGTGTTGAATCGCCACCAGCACGCGCAACGCGACCGCCGCGCACAGCGCAATGGAAGCCAATGCGACAAACCCCGTAGCGAACGAGCCGAACGCCTGTTTTAAGCTGCCCAGCAAGGTCGGCAGAAAGAATCCGCCGAGTCCGCCGATGGCTCCGACCATGCCGGTGGCAATGCCGATCTCATCGCGGAACCGTTGCGGCACCAATTGAAACACGGCTCCATTGCCGACGCCCAGACAAGCCATGCCGAACATCAACGTCACGGTCATTGGCGTCAGCGCAGGCAAACCAGCGCATAAGAAATAAGCCAGACTCACACCGAACAGCACGATTGACAGCAAGCTGACGCCGCCCACTTTATCGGCGAGCCAGCCGCCGATGGGACGAATGCCGCTGCCGACAAAGGCTACGAGCGCGGTCAAATAACCCGCGTTGATCGGCGTGACGTGATATTGATCGCGGAAGAACAGCGGCAAAAAGCTGCCGAGTCCGACAAAGCCGCCAAAGGTCACGCTGTATAAAAGGCAAAACCACCACAGATCGCCGGTGCGCAAAATTTTCAGATAGCCGCGCAACGATTGCGGAGCGCCACGGCGCGGACTCTCTTTCGCCAACAGCACGAAAGCGATCAACACCAATATCAACGGCAACATCGCCAGCGCGAATACGTTGTGCCATCCATAGATGGCGGCCAAACGCGGTGCGGCCAGATTGGTAATGATCGTGCCGCTATTGCCCGCCGCCGCGATGCCCATCGCCAGGCCCTGACGTTCGGGCGGATACCAACGGCTCGCCAACGGTAACGCCACGGCGAATGATGCGCCCGCTACGCCAAGCATCAAGCCGACTGACAACAGCACGGGCAGGTTGTCGCCGCCCAGCCAGCCCAACGCGAGCGGCAAAAACAGAAAGACCAGAATGCCTGTGGCTACGCGCTTGCCGCCGAGCCGGTCGCTCAACAAACCCAACGGTACGCGCAACAGCGAACCGCTCAAGATCGGTATCGCCACCAGCAAACCCTTTTGCGCGGCGTCGAGGTTCAAGCTTTCGGCTACGAAAATGCCCAACGCGCCCAGCAATACCCACAACATAAAACTCAAATCGAATTGCAGAAAACACGCGAGCAAGGTCGGCGTATGCCCATTGAGTTTGTTTGGTTCAGTGACAACAGGTTGATTCTTCAAAATTAGTGACCTCAAAAAAAGAAATAGAGCAGACACACTTCACCCGCCTTCAGCGTAATGCCGCCGGATGAAATCAAATGATTGTTGTAAGGGGTTTTATTGTTGCTGTTTCAGGTGACTCATCAGCGCGATTACCAAATGACCCATCTTCGGATTTTCGGGTTCGATGCGCGGCGTTACACCTAACGCGCGCAACGCCGCCGTGCAGGTCGGCCCAATCGAAGCCGTAACCGTTTTCGCGTTTAACGCCACGCGCAACGCCTCGGCTTGCCCAGACGCTTCAGCAATTTGAAACAGATGCCGCGCTTGAATCTGGCTCGTGAACGCAACCGCGTCGAACTCGCCGCGCGGCAAGCGTGCGATCAAATCGTGCAACGGCGCAACATCTTCGGGCAGTTGCCATTCATACATCGTCAGTTCGTGCAATTGTGCGCTGCGCGCTTGCAGCCACGCCGTCAACTCGGCATTGCGTTCGCCGTAATGCAACACGGCTACGCGCGCGCCCTGCAAAGCCAGCGATTCCATTGCCGCGAGCAAATCCGTCGTCGTGAACGGTTCGCTTGCGCTCACGTCGGGTTTCAAGCCGTTGCGCGCCAACACTGCCGTAGGCTTCGGCCCGCGACAAATCTTGACGACGTTCGACAACGCCGCGAGCAATTCCGCCCGCCGTCCGAGTTTATCGGCTTCGGTCAATAAAGCCGCGACGCCTACGCCGGTTTGAAAAACGATGAAGCCGATTTCGTGGCGCGCGAACGCATCCAGCAACGTGGCGACTTCAGCCCCAGCGTCAACGGTCGCTTCGCGCAACGCAGGAAAGCTGTGCGCCGTGCCGCCGTGTCGCGTAACCAGATTGGCGAGTTCGCTGCTCATTCGTGCTTCAAGTAATGCGATGTGTTTGTTTGCGAGTGAGTTCATACCGTCAAGTCTAACAGCAACTCACCCGCGTCGTTGAGCCGCACGGTATACGTTTTGAGCGCCGGACAATCGTTGCCTTGCGCCGCGCCGTCAGCCAGCGCGAACTTGAACGCGTGCATCGGGCATACGATCAAGCCGTTGCCCGTGAAGCCATCCGCCAGATGCCCTTGCTTGTGCGGACACAACGCCTGCGTAGCGGTCAGCTTGCCGCTGACCCGTTCACGAAAGACGGCGACCAGTTGCCCCGCGACTTCATATTCGCGGCCTTCGCCCAGCGGAATTTTTTCGAGTGAACCTAAATTGATGGTCTTGCTCATAAGCTGTTGATTCAGCCACGGGGAACACGGGGTTCACGGGGAAGATTCAACGGTTAGAAAGCCCCCTTTCTCCCCGTGTTCCCCGTGGCTAATTTCAGTGTTAATCGCCGTAACTTGGTTGATAGTTTTGCAATGCTCTCGCCACTTCTGCTTTCGGCAAAATGTTGACGAATTGCGATGGATGATGCGGCGCGACGGCCTCTTGCCACGGATCAACAAAGGCATCCACCGCCGCTTGAATCTCTGCATCGAGCCGCGCGGCGATGCCTTCGCTGTCATCCACGACGATTTCGCGGATTTTCTCGACGCCTAAGCGTTCGACAAAATCATAAGTGCGTTCGAGATATTTCGCGTTCTCGCGGTAATACTGCATGAAGCGTCCAGTGATTTTGAGAGCGTCTTCGTGCGTACTGACCGTCGTCAGCAAATCAGCTTTGCGCACGGTTGCGCCCGCGCCGCCGCCGACGACGATTTCCCACTTGTTGCCTCCTTTTTCATCATGGATGGCAGTTAAGCCGATGTCTTTGGTCGTTGCCTCAGAGCAATTACGCGGGCAACCCGTCGTAGCCATTTTCAGCTTCGCCGGAAACTCAATGCCTTGAAAGCGTCGTTCGATAGCGATGCCGAGACCGGTGCTATCGCCTACGCCGTAGCGGCAAAACTCAGTGCCGACGCAGGTCTTACAGGTGCGAAACGCCTTGCTGTAAGCATGTCCCGATGGCATGCCTAAATCTTTCCACACGCCGGGCAAGTCTTCTTTTTTGACGCCGAGCAAATCAATGCGTTGGCCGCCCGTGATTTTGACCATCGGCACGTCGTATTTGTCGGCCACATCAGCGATGCGGCGCAATTCGTCAGGCGAAGTCACGCCGCCATAAATGCGCGGCACGACGCTGAACGTGCGGTCTTTCTGAATGTTCGCGTGAACTCTGTCGTTGATGAAGCGCGCGTCCCGTTCGTCTTCGTATTGCTCGTGCCAGATCGTTTTCAGTAGCGACGCCAAGCCTGGCTTGCTTGCCGGGTCTTCGCGTCCGTCGGCGAGATGCGCGAATACGGCTGAAACGCTCTTTAATTTTTTCGCCTGAATCGCAGCGATCAAATCGTGTTTGCTGAACGGCACGCCCGGCACGTAGTAATGCACCGACGGGTCTTCGACGACTAAATCGCCTGCCGCGAATTGTAACAACTCTTCCACCTGCGGTTTGCACGCGCCGCAACCCGAACCCGCGCGCGTCGAATCGCACAGCTTTTTCAGCGAAGTGCAGCCGCCTTTGACCGCATTGATGATCGCGCCTTTCGAGACGCCATTGCAGTTACAGATTTGTGCTTCGTGCGGCAAGTCAACGACTGACAGTTGTTTGGTTTCGCCCGACAAGGTGAAAAGCATTTCGCTGCGATCTGAGGGCAGCAACGCCGCGCGGTCATAAGCTTGCAACAAGCCCGCCGCCGTCGAAGTGTCGCCCAGCAGCATCGCGCCGCGCAGCTTGCCGTCGCGCACGATCAGCTTTTTATAAACGCCACGCGTGGGTTCTGAATACAGCACGACTTCATCGTCATCGTGTTCGGGTTCTTTCGCGCCCATCACGGCGAGGTCTACGCCCATGACTTTGAGTTTGGTCGAGAGCTTTGATCCGACATAAGCCGCGTTGGGCTTGCGTCCCGACATCCGATCAGCCAGCGCCGCCGTTTGTTCCCACAGCGGAGCGACCAGCCCATAAGTCACGCCGCGATGTTGCGCGCATTCGCCGACTGAAAAAATGTTCTCGTCACTCGTCATCATTCCGTCGTCAATGACAATGCCGCGCTCGACCGTGAGGCCGCAATCGCGCGCCAGTTGCGAGTTCGGACGTATGCCCGCTGAAATCACGACCATCTCGCAATCAAGCGTCGAGCCGTCTTTGAATTGCAATCCGGTTACGTGCCCGTTGCCCAAAATCGCCGTCGTAGCCTTTTCGGTATGCACGGTCACGCCCATCGTTTCCATCGAACGCTTCAACATTCGCCCTGCTTGGTTATCAAGCTGAACTTCCATCAAATGTCCCATCAGATGAACGACGTGTGTTTCGATGCCGCGATTGAGCAAGCCCCGCGCGGCTTCGAGGCCGAGCAAGCCGCCGCCGATGACTACGGCGCGTTTGGATTTTTCTGCGTATTTCGCAATGCCATCGCAATCGTCGAGCGTGCGAAAAACAAATACGCCGTCTTTGTAGTGCGGAGTGCGGAGTGCGGAGTGCGGAGTATCGGTTGAATGTAAGCCTTCGACAGGAGGTACGAAGGCGGAGCTTCCAGTAGCAATCAGCAGCTTGTCATAAGTTTCGCTGACGCCGTGTTGACCAATGACGACTTTGTTCTCACGATCAATGCGCTCAACGCGCACGCCCGCGTGCAACGCGACGTTGTTCTCTTCGTACCACGCCAGCGGATTGATGAAGATGTCCTGCGCCTGATGCGTACCCGCGAGAACGCCCGACAACAGAATGCGGTTGTAATTGCCATACGGCTCATCGCCGAACATCACGATCTCGAATTGATCGCCGCCGCCGCGCGCCAACAGGTCTTCGACGAAGCGCGCGCCTGCCATTCCATTGCCGATGATTACGAGTTTTTGTTTATTCATTTCTTTAGCCTCACCGCGAAGCGCGTCCGTAGCCCGACCATTAGCGAAGGCTACCTCGGCATTGCGCCCGTTGGTGTCAATAAGCGCCATTGCAATGTAGCCCTCGCTAATGGTCGGGCTACGGACACGCGCTACTCAATTCGCACCGCACAAACTTTGAATTCCGGCATGCGGCTCGTTGGGTCGAGCGCCGCATTCGTCA
Organism: Acidobacteriota bacterium; assembly: GCA_031414155.1. GTDB lineage: Bacteria > Acidobacteriota > Blastocatellia > RBC074 > RBC074 > JACPYM01. The sequence continues at coordinate 3,891 of JANNUY010000640.1, read as the reverse complement.
GCGCGTTCGCTGACTGGTTGCCGCCCCAATGAAACGGCACAAAAATCGTATCGCGCCGAATGCCGCTGCTCAGTTTCACTTTTACCGTAGCCGTCCCGCGTCGCGTTGCCAGCGTGACGTGTACGCCTTCGTTCAAGCCGTGTTGCCGCGCCAGATCGGGGTGCATTTCGGCGTAACATTCGCTGACCATCTCGATCAGTTTCTCAACGCGCCGTGTTTGCGTGCCCGATTGGTAATGCGCCAGCGCGCGCCCCGTCGTCAGGTAATAAGGGAACTCAGCGTCAGGTTCTTCGGCAGGCGACAGGTGACGCACCGCATGAAATTTTGCTTTGCCGCTTGCCGTCGGAAACGACTTGCGAAACAGATGCGGCGTACCCGGATGTTGCTCATCAGGACAAGGCCATTGCACGCCTTGTAACTCATCAATCTTGTCGTAAGTGATGCCCGAATAATCGGCTACGCCACCCGCCGTAGCGCGCGCCAACTCGTCAAACACCGCTTCGCTATTCGCGTATTCAAAAAACTGCCCGCGTCCCAAACGTTGCGCGAGTTCGCATAGCACATCGTCGTCAGTGCGCGCATCGCCGAGCGGCAGCATCGCGCGACGACGCCGGATGACGCGGCCTTCGAGATTGGTCATCGTGCCTTCTTCTTCAGCCCATTGCGCGGCAGGCAAAACTACGTCGGCGAGTTGCGCCGTTTCGGATAAAAAGAAATCAGACACGCAAAAGAAATCGAGTCCCTTGATGCGTTCGCGCACTGCGTTGGCATCGGGCGCAGAAACCGCAAAATTGAAACCAACCGTCAACAGCGTCTTGATCTCCCCGCCCAGCGCGCGCATCAACTCATAAGCCGATTTGCCCGCGCCGGGGATTTCACTCTCATCAATGCCCCACACGGCGGCGACGTGTTTGCGCGCGGCAGGGTCGTCAATCTTGCGATAGCCCGGCAATTGATCGGCCTTCTGTCCGTGTTCGCGTCCGCCTTGTCCGTTGCCTTGCCCGGTCAGCGTACCGAACCCGCTGTAAGGCTTGCCGACCAAGCCCAGCGCCAGCGCGACGTTGATCCATGCCAGCGTATTGTTCACGCCTTGCGCTTGTTGCTCAGAACCGCGTCCCGAAATAATCATTGCCGTGTTGGCGCGCGCCAGCAGATGCGCGACTTCGGCTAGTTGGGCTTCTGGTACGCCGGTGATGCGCTCTACGCGGTCGGGCCAATAGGTGGCGACTTCGGCGCGAACTTTGGCGAACCCTTCCGTGCGCGCCTCGATATAACGCTCATCAATCGCGCCGTCTCGAATCAGCAGATGCAACAATCCATTCGCCAGCGCCGCGTCCGAGCCAGGCGTAGTTTTCAAATGCAGCAAAGCCTTTGCCGCTGTTTCAGAAGTGCGCGGATCAATCACGATCAGCCTGCCGCCATTGAGTTTTTGCTTTTCAAAAAATTGCATCAGCGGCGGCATGGTTTCCGCCGGATTGCTGCCGACCAGAATAATCAGTTCGGCGTAAGGAATGTCTTCGAGCGGAAAGGGAAGGCCGCGATCAATGCCCAGCGCTTTGATCGAAGCTGCTGCGGCTGACGACATGCAAAAGCGCCCGTTGTAATCAATGTTCTTCGTCCCCAACGCCACGCGCGCGAACTTGCCCATCAGGTAGGCTTTCTCGTTCGTGAGCGAACCGCCGCTCAACATCGCTACGGCGTCTTTGCCGTGCTTGGCTTGCGTGTCTTTGATCGCGTTGACGATGCGCGTCAGGGCTTCTTCCCACGACACCACGCTCAAACGCCCGCCCGCATTGCGTGCCAGCGGATGCAACAACCGTTCGGGATGATGCAAAGTTTCCGCCGCCGTCCAGCCCTTAATGCAGAGTGCGCCTTTGTTCACCGAAAAGAATTCGTTGGGACTGATGACCGGAAACGAAGCCTCGCCGCGTATCACCATTCCGCATTGCAACGCGCAATAAGGACAATGCGTAGCGACAGATGAATTCATCGTCGTCGTTGTTGCGCTTGGTGCTGTTGCGGTTGCTATCACGCATTTGCTTTGGCAATGACTGTGCCATTGCGCGCTGAGGCGGATGAGCGCAGCCGCGCAAGTGACTGCGTTCTAACGCGCTTGCATGTGGCTGAATTGTTTTGAACGGCTTATTTCAATTCCACAAAAACGTTTGTGAGATTTGAAAATTCGACAAAATTGTTAGGTGAAGGTTTGGCTTCGGAAAGCTTTTTCGGTGAGCGAGTTTGATGGGAGCGATGAGTTCAAACCCCTCATCCCTGAAACAGCGCCGAATTGATCACATGCTTTTTGAGTTTATAAGCCAGCAATCGCTCGCTGATGCCCAGCAATTGCGCCGCCGCCACGCGCTTGCCGCGTGTAGTGCTGAGCGTCGCGCAAATCAATTCGCGTTCATAGCGGGCCACGGCGTCAGTCAAGTTGTATTGCGCCGTGAGTTCCGACGTAGGCGCAGTTTGCACCATTGCCGGCAGGTCATAAGGCTGAATCGTTTTGCCGACAGTGACGACGACCGCGCGTTCAACTGCGTTTTGCAATTCGCGCACGTTGCCCGGCCAGTCATAATTCGTCAGCATTTCAAGCGCGTGCGGTGCGAACTTGCGCGCAGGCTTTTGATGTTGCCGCGCCAATCGTTCGAGAAAGTTTTCGGCCAATACAGGTATGTCTTCGCGCCGTTCGCGCAGCGGTGGCAAGGTGATCGGGAAAAGGTTCAAGCGATAAAACAGATCAGCGCGAAAGCGTCCTGCTGCGACTTCGGCCTGCAAATCACGATTGGTCGCGGCAATCACGCGCACATCGGTTTTTATCGCGTCGGCGCTGCCCAACCGTTCGCATTCGCCGGTTTCGATCACGCGCAACAGCCGCACTTGCGCGTGCAACGAAAGCTCGCCGACTTCGTCCAGCAACAACGTACCGCCCGACGCCAGTTCAAACCGCCCCGGCTTGTCAGTCAGCGCGTCGGTGAAGGCTCCGCGCGCGTGGCCGAACAGCTCGCTCTCGACCAGCGTATCGGCCAACGCGCCGCAATTCACTTTCAGATAAGGCCCATCGGCGCGTGGTGAATTGCGATGCAAGGCGCGGGCTACGACCTCTTTGCCCGTGCCCGATTCGCCGTAAAGCAGCACCGTCGTTTTAGCCGAAGCCACTTGCGCAATCTGTTCATAAACCTCCCGCATCGCCGGGCTATTGCCCAGCAATCCCGCAAAATCGTATTGCTGGCTTAACTCTGCGCGCAACGAATCATTGTCAAAACTTGCCAGCGCATTGTGCCAATGCGTTTCGGCCAACAGTGCCGCCATTAGTTGTAAGCCCGCGAGCAACGATTCGGCGATGGGTTGCGTGAGGTCGGCAAAGACAATGCTCAACATGCCCAACACCGCTTGCGGCCCGCTGTGAATTGGCACTAACACCAACCATTCCGCCGTTTTGCCGCTCATCAGGCCGCGTTGCAACGGACTCGTCGCGCGCCATTGCAACGCCTCTTGAATCAAGCGGCGCTCTGGCAATTTTTTGAGCGCCGTTTGCGCTGCGCGCCGCGTTTTAGTCGCGGGCAAATACCACGCGGGACACTGCATCTCGCGCTCTTTCAGCCACAACCCTGCGCGCAACGCGCCGATTTGTTGCCCAATCGCCGAGAGTTGTTGTTCCAACGAAGCCGTAGGGGCTTGCGCCAGTGTTTGCACTTCGCGCAAAAACGCGCCGAGTGCATGAGGTTGCTGCGTTAAACTCATTCGTGACCATTTCCTGCAATTTTGTCGTTCTGAAAATTTAGAATGACGATTTTGTAGGTGTTATTTTTTAGCTCATTAGCCAAAGCGCAAGAAACCAAGTGTTTTCCTGTTTCTGGCCGACAGGGAATGAGTTCTCTTTCAATTATTGTG
>JANNUY010000639.1:0-6286 GCA_031414155.1 Acidobacteriota bacterium | reverse complement strand
AAGCCTGGCCTTGATCGAGAAAGACGGCGCAGAGGCGGATGAGCAAAGGTTGAAAATCTCCCTCGATGTCTTCGTCGCAACGCGCCCGCAACGCCTGACGTGGATGGGCAGGACGTGGGGGCGCATCGTTTTTATCGGGGGTGTGCCGATAGCGTTGGTAGCACGCAGTGAATACAGCTCTGGTGGCGGCGGCTTCCGTCTGGCGTCCGATGACGTTCTGGCGCGTAACGGCGTCTAAGTCGCGCCGCACCTGATCGAGCAATCCGGCTTCCTCGATTTGCCATTCGATGTTTTCCGCTGTCAGCAAACGCAGTCCCGGCACGAGCATCGCGCGGCGCAAGGCCCGGCGCGTGAGGCCGCGCGTCCAGACAGCGGCATCGGGTTCGCGGTTCAACACGAAATCAAGGTCTTCAGCGGTGATGCGCCCGCGTTCGTAATCAGCCCGGTAGTGCGCTTCGTCGAGAAACGGTTTCGTTCCGAAAACCTGCGCGGCTTCGACCACCGCCTGCTCAAACGGCAAGTGCTGAAAGGCGTGCAGCGTGTTGTGATGGATGAAGACGCCAATCGGCCCTTGCATCGGCAACAGATGCGCTGCGTGGTCGAGCGCGTGCTTCAGTTGCGCTGCCGCGTCGTGGCCATGTGAACTGGGGGCGTGTGAACTTTCGGTTCTCATGCTGCTGCACTCCGCATGCGGCGACGCGCCGCGAGTTCGTGGTCTGACATCGGTTGATGCTCGTCGAGACCGGTGATGACGAGTTCACGATTCGTCCAACGCTTGCTCATTGTGTTTAGCTTTTCGAGAACGGTATGGTCTACGACCCAAGCGTTTTCAAAATTGATGATGACCTGTTTGACCGAATCGTCCAGCGTGTTCAGGCGGTTATACAGCCCCAGATAATTGGTGAAGATGGCGGCATCCTGTATGTCAAGCAACAGCGCCTCGCCGTCACGCTTTTCGTGAATGACCGCGCGGAACAGGCTCTTGACCGGCGCTCCGTTTTTAAGATGCAGCAAAATTTTCAGAATCAGCCCGACACCGACGCCAACCAATAAATCCGTAGCGAGCGTGACGACCATCGTAACGACGAACAGGAAAAGCTGTTCGGGGCCTACGTGATAGGCGTGCTTGAACTCGTTCGGCGAAGCCAATCGGAAACCGGTGTAAATCAACATCGCCGCCAGCGCCGCATAAGGAATCTCTTGCAACAAGCCCGGCAGCAAAGCGACCGAGAGCAGCAAAAACATGCCGTGAAAGAAATTCGACCATGAAGTTTTTGCGCCGCTGTCAATGTTGGCTTTGCTACGGACGATTTCAGAAATCATCGGCAGCCCGCCAATCGCCGACGCCAGCGTGTTGCATACGCCAGTGGCGAGCAGGTCGCGCTTCAAATCGCTGGAGCGCTTTTCGGGATCGAGCGAGTCTACGGCGGTGACGCTCAACAGCGATTCAATCGAACCGACCAGCGTGAACATGATGATGTATTTGATGGAAGCACCCGACAGAATGAGTGAAAAATCAGGAAAGGCCATCGCCTTAATGAGTGAACCCGGCAGGCGAATCAGATAGTTCGGCCCGACGGTAAAAGCGTGATGCGCGAAATTGTAAACGTGTTCGTGTTCGAGATCGAAAAGCAATCCGAGCGGTACGGCCAGCGCCAGCACGACCATTTGGCCGGGCACCTTTTTGGCAATCTTCGCTTTGATGAGCGGCAACCCGAATAAAACGAATAGCGACAACAGTCCGATGGCGAAAACTTCGGGGTTGAGATGCGTGATACTGTGCGGAATTTCGGCGAGCAAATGCAGCGGCTCTTTGCCTGCGGGCTTGACGCCCAACAGCACGTGGGCTTGCTTCGAGATGATGATGACGCCAATGGCCGCGAGCATTCCGTGAACTACGGCGGAAGGCATCAGGTTGCCGACCACGCCCGCGCCCGCGAGGGCGAGGATGATTTGCAATATGCCCGCCACGACGCCTACGGCCAATGCGCGGCGATAGCCCATCACCGGATCGTTGTTGCTCAGTTGCGTGAGCTCAGTGACTGCGCCTAAGGCGATCACGATCAAGCCTGCCGCCGGGCCTTTGATCGTTAGGCGCGCGCCGCCCATAAAGCGCGACAGCATGCCGCCGATGATGGCGGTAAAAATACCGGCAATCGGCGGATAGCCGCTGGCGACCGAAATGCCCAAACATAAAGGCAGTGCGATTAAGAAGACCAGAAAGCCCGACGTGAGATCATCTTTCCAGGTGTTGGTAGACCCGTTTGTTGCGGGTTGGTTCAGTTGTGGTTCAGCCATTAGGTTCCTCTTGATGTGTGCCACTGGGGCGAGATTACCCGTGAAGGATGCGGTTTCAGCACTTTTCAAACTATCCCCTCGACGGGGGATATGGCGTACCTGTTTTCAGTTAGTGGCTGGTGGCTGGTGGTTAGTGGCTAGTCAGGGTTGACCGCTTTCCGGTATAAGTCCTCGCGGTTGGAATGGTGAGCGCGCGGGCTGAACTAGCCACTAGCCACTAACCACCAGCCACTATTCCATGATTTCAAAACATCGCCCTTTATGGATTTTGACGGTGGGTTTCGCGCTGGTGATCGGATCGCTCGCGTTGGCGGCGTGGTTCGGGTTTCGGCAGGCGAGCCTGATTCGCAAGCAGGCGGCGGCGTTGGTGGAAGAACACCGCTTCACGGCGCATCTCGTAGATGATCTCGCTCTCGAACAGCATCGCGCGAGTACGTTGTTGCTCGCGGCTTCGCGTTCGTCGTTATACCCCGTGTCGCGGGCTGAGTTTGAATTGTCAGAGTTTGAAAATGCGTTGCCCAACATCGTACGCGAGGGTGCAATCGTGTTGCCGGGTCCGCTGTGGGAACGTTTGGCGGCTGAAGCAAAGGCTTACAGCGCCGCGTTGCGACAGGCGTTGAGCCAGCGTGCGGAAATGAAAGCCGACTTGCTCGCATTGCAGGCACGTTACGATGCGTTCATTCATGTGGCCGACCAGATTCTCAAACAGGATTCTTTGCACGCCGCCGATGTCGAAAGCCGCATCGAACAGGAATCAGTCGAGTTGACCAACAAGGCGGGCGGCTTGCTGGTGACGACGTTGTTGCTGGCGGTGCTGTGCGCAGCCGCAACGATTCGTTTCACGCTGGGCGCGCTGCGGCGTATGCGGCGACAAGACCGCGAAATCAATCGCGTCTCGTGGCATTTGATCAAAGGACAAGAAGAATCGGCGCGCCGCTTTTCCCACGAAATGCACGACGAATTGGGACAATCACTGACGGGCTTGAAGGCGACGCTCACGGCAGTCAAGCCCGAAGAATTCACCGCCCGCCGCGCTGATTGTTTGAGTTTGCTCGACGAGGCCATCGGCAACGTACGCGAGTTGTCGCAACTGCTGCGTCCGGTGATTCTCGATGACTTCGGCTTGGATGCCGCGTTGCGCTGGCTGGCGGAGCGCTTTCAACAACGCACGCGCATCGAACTCGACGTGCAGGCCGCGCTGCCGCAACGGCTCGCGGACGATCTCGAAACGCATCTCTTTCGCATCACGCAGGAAGCCCTGACCAACGTCGCGCGGCACGCGGGAGCGACCCGTGTTGACATCGTCCTCGAACAACGCGCAGCCGATGTCTGGCTCACCATCACCGACAATGGCGGAGGTTTGCCCCGCCCCCTCTCAAAAGCACCCAGCCCCCCTAGCTTGGGACTGATTGGAATGCGCGCGCGCGCCGAACAGTTGGGCGGTACGTTTGCGTTAAGCGACACCGCGCCGCACGGCGTCTGCGTCTCGATTTGCGTACCGATGCGGCTGGCGCAGGATGCAGCCGAAGAAATGCCCGAAGAAATGGAAGCTGAGACTTATGCCTGAAAAAATCATTCGCATCTTGTTGGCTGATGATCACAGCGTCGTGCGGCGCGGTTTCGGCATGATTCTCGCCGCACAAAGCGATCTTGAAGTCATCGGCGAAGCCGCCAACGGGCGCGAAGCTGTCGAACAAGCTGAACGCTTGCAACCCGATCTCGTAGTAATGGATGTTTCGATGCCTGAGTTGAATGGCATAGAGGCTACGCGCCGCGTGCTGGAAGTCGCGCCGCGCACGCGCGTGCTGGCCTTAAGCATGCACCGCGATGCCGTATACGTCCGTGAAATCTTGCGCGCCGGAGCTGTCGGTTACTTGCTCAAAGAAGCGGGCGACGACGACCTGCTCGCCGCCGTACGCGCCGTCGCGCAAGGGCAAGGCTACTTAAGTCCAGCCGTGTCAGACGCCGTGTTGAGCGATTACCGTAAGCACGTCACCGATCCGATTGATTTGCTCACCAGCCGCGAACGCGAAATCCTGCAACTCATCGCCGAAGCCAAAACGAATAAAGAAATTGCTACGGCGCTCAACCTCAGCACCTACACTATCGAATCGCATCGCGGACGCATTATGGAAAAACTGAATTTGCACAGCGCCAGTGAGTTGGTGCGCTTTGCCTTTCGCAACGGGCTAATTGATTAAAAAACAATGACCAGACAATTTTATGACCGCGCCGCGCCAGAGAGTTCAGCCCGCTGTTTTCTAGTGGCAGGCTTTTTTGCCGGAGCTTTGGCCTTTGCCGGTTTGGACGACGCGCTTGCATCATTGTCAAAAGCGGCTTCGGGGGCGGAAGCCACCTCAGGTTGAGCCGCCAGTGCTTCTTCCAACACTTGGCTGATGTGATCTACGAAAACAAATTCCATCGCCTGTTTCGCTTCGTCGGGCACGTCTTCCATGTCCTTGCGGTTTTGCGCGGGTAACAAAATCTTTTTGAGTTGCGCGCGATAAGCCGCGAGAACTTTTTCTTTTACGCCGCCGATGGGCAGCACGTTGCCGCGCAGCGTGATTTCGCCGGTCATGGCTACGTCACGGCGAACGGGACGATTCGAGAGCGCAGATACCAGCGCCGTCGCCATCGTGATGCCAGCGGACGGGCCGTCTTTGGGCGTAGCGCCTTCGGGAATGTGAATGTGAATGTCTTTAGTCGTGAACACTTCGGCGTCAATGCCAAGCTTGCTGGCGTTGGCGCGCGCATAAGAAAACGCCGCCGAAGCCGACTCTTTCATCACGTCGCCGAGTTGGCCGGTGAGACTCAACACCCCTTTGCCCGCCATCGTGATGGCTTCGATAAACAGAATGTCGCCACCGACCGACGTGACCGCCAAGCCCGTGACCGTGCCAATTTGATCGTGCTTGAGCATTTCATCGGGTTCGACCTGCTTGACGCCGAGAAAGTCTTTCAGGTTTTGGGGCGTAACCGCGACTTGTTCGGTCAAACCGTCAGCGACGCGACGCGCGATCTTGCGGCAGACTTTGCCGACTTCGCGTTCGAGTTGGCGCAAGCCCGATTCGCGCGTGTAACTCGCAATCACCTCTTTTAACGTCGCGTTATCAATCGCCAGATGTTCGGGCTTGATGCCGTTTTCTTCGCGCTGTTTGGGCAGGATGTGGCGCACGATGATTTGCAGCTTTTCTTCTTCGGTGTAACCCGACAGGCGAATGATTTCCATGCGGTCGCGCAACGCGGGCTGAATCGTTTCGAGCAAATTCGCGGTCGTCATAAACATCACATGCGACAAATCGAACGGCACGTTGAGGTAATTATCGCGGAACGAAAAGTTTTGTTCGGGGTCGAGAACTTCGAGCAACGCCGACGAAGGGTCACCGCGAAAGTCTGAATTCACCTTGTCAATTTCGTCCAACATAATCAGCGGATTATTCGTGCCCGCCTGTTGAATTGATTGAATGATGCGACCGGGCATCGCGCCGACGTAAGTGCGCCGATGGCCGCGAATTTCGGCCTCGTCGTGGACTCCGCCCAACGACAACCGCACGAACTTGCGATTGATCGCTTTGGCGACCGAACGTCCGAGCGAAGTTTTGCCGACGCCGGGCGGGCCGACTAAACACAAGATCGTGCCTTTCGCTTTATCTTTGATTTTGCGCACGGCGAGGGCTTCGATAATGCGCTCTTTGATTTTCTCTAAGCCGTAATGATCGGCGTCGAGAATCTCTTGCGCCTTTTTGAGATCGAGGTTTTCTTTGGACGATTTCGACCACGGCAGCGCCACCATAATATCGAGCCAGTTGCGCAACGTAGCCGTTTCAGCCGCATCGGGATGCATGCGTTCGAGTTTTTTGAGTTGGCGGTCAACTTCTTCCATCACCTCTTTGGGCGGCTTGGCCTTCTCCATTTTTTCCCGATATTGCTGAATGTCTTCGGCCAGTTCGTTGCCTTCGCCGAGTTCCTGTTGAATCGCCTTGAGTTG
>JANNUY010000638.1:0-3514 GCA_031414155.1 Acidobacteriota bacterium | reverse complement strand
TTCGCCCGAACTCACGTTGCCTGACGGCATCAAAAACGAATTGCGGCACCAACTGATTGAGCGGATGCAAGACCCGCAAGCCGATTTACGCGCGCGCATCGCGGCGGGCGAAGCCCTGGGCGAGTTGGGCGACCCGCGCCTGACGCCAGGCCGCCGCGCCGATGTTGAATATGTCTTGCCGCCTTTCGCCGACCTTGCGGGCGGTGATTATCACATCGGCGATGACGAGAGCGATTTCAAGAATGAAAGACCTGCGCACTCAGTGACGCTCGCGCCGTTCAGTCTCGCGGTCTTGCCCGTGACCAATGCTGAATACGCCTGTTTCTTGCGCGCCGACGGTTATCAAAACGAACAGTGGTGGGATACGCCCGCCGCTTTGCAATGGCTGAACGAAGGCGGCGGCGAAGGCCAGAAAGACAGTTGGCGCGATTATCGTGAACAGGCGTTGGGTTTTGATGAAGACGCAATTCTTGAAGCAGAAAAAGATGAACGGATTTCTCCGCAAGAGTTCGATACCATTATGGCTTTGCGCAAGTGGACGAAGGCTGAATTTGAAGAACAACTGAATAAAGATTTCGGAGTTGGACAGGTTTATCGCCAACCCGCTTATTGGAATGACGCGCGTTTCAACAATCCCTCGCAACCAGTTGTCGGCCTTTCGTGGTATGAAGCGCGCGCTTATGCCAATTGGCTGAGTGCCGTGACTGACGACGAATATCTTTATCGCTTGCCGACTGAGGTCGAGATTGAAGCGGCGGCACGCGGGCGCAAAGGCCGCGTTTATGCCTATGGCAATAAGTTTGACGGCAGCCGCTGCAATACGCTTGAGAGCCGCATTCGTCGTACCACGCCCGTTGGCCTGTTTGATAACGCCACTAAGCCTGAAGGCGTTTATGACCTGACTGGCAACGTGTGGACGTGGACGCTTTCGCTTGAGAACACTTATCCTTATCAGGTCGGTGGTGAATGCGAAAATATTTTGGCAGCGGGCAAGCGCGTGCTGCGGGGCGGCTCGTGGAACAGCAATCATCAGCTCGCGCGCGCCGCTTTTCGCTTCCTCATTTTTCCGGCTGTCCGTTACATCAATTTCGGTTTCCGGTTAGTGAGAGTTGGTCCCCCTTCTTAGCCTGAAGCTCTGGCCACTGATGGGGCGGTGCGCGAAGCGCAGGTGCGTAGCGCCAGCCCCTGGACGCACTTAATTTTTTTTGAAAACTACATGGGGTATTCAGGATGTTGCGCGATGGGCATTAGGGCAACGCGACTGACTTTATTTTTTCAGCGCCGGAGGCGCGACCAGATGGTAGCCGGTGGTGAAGCCACCGGAGAGCAATGTTTAACACGGCGCGCGCCGGCAGGGGCGCAAGACCAGACGTAGCAAAGAAATCATTTCACGTCCGGCGTCCCATCCGGGACGCGGAGGAATAGGCGCTTTCCCCGGTGGTTTCACCACCGGCTACCATCCAGTCGCGCCTCCGGCGCTGCAATAACTGGCAACTTGATACCACATACCAATCGCATAACATCCGTTATTCATCAGGCCGATAATGGATGAAGCCTTGTCCGAGCAAGTGTTGGCGCAGTCCCCAACTGTCGGCATAACTGGTGTGGCTGATCCAACTTTGCACCGGCCTTCCATTGAAACTTTTGACCAACCCAGCCGCTGCCGTTATGCTCCCGCCCGCGTTCGCAATAGACGAGCGCTTCAGCAAAATCCAAAGAAAGAGCAAACATTCCTTTTGAATATGAAACCATTACCGACGATTTTCTGCGCCTTATTGATTGGCTTATTTGCCGTAGCCTGTGAAAGCAGCAAGCCTGCGACTGAAACTGCCAAGACCGTGGCGACGCCGAGCGCGCCGATGACGCCGTTGCCGCCGCCGAAACAAGACGATGAATTGATGGTCATCGAAAGTTCACTCGGCAAATTCTCAATCGCGTTTTATCCCGAAGTCGCGCCCAAGCACATGGCCGTTATGAAAAAGCTGACGACCGAAGGTTTTTACAACGGCCTTGCGTTTCATCGCGTAATCCCGGACGGCATTATTCAGGGCGGCGATCCGCAAACGCGCAACGGCGACCGCAGCCTGTGGGGCATGGGCATGCCCGATCAGCCGACCATTCCGGCGGAATTCAGCCAGTTGTCCTTCAAACGCGGCATGATAGGCATGGCGCGCAAGGGCAATAGCAATGACAGCGCGACGAGCCAGTTTTTTGTCTGTCTCGAACCGCACCCCGAATGGGACGGCAAATACACGATTGTCGGCGAAGTCGTGCAGGGCTTGAGCAACGTTGCCATCATCTCGAATGCACCGGTGGAACCTGGTACGGAAAAGGTGAAAGACAAGGTCGTGATGAAAAAGGTCTATCTCGAAAAGCGCGTCGCGCAATAATCCTTTCAACGCAAGCAGAAATAGATACGCGGATGACGCAGATGCGGCGGATTTATGCGGATAAGAAAGTTTCTGATCCGCGATGATCTGCTTCATCCGCTGAATCCGCGTATCTATTTCTGACCTTTTCTGAAAGCACTTATGAACCAACCACCTCGCATTCGCCCGCAACACATTCGCCCGCAACACATTCGCCCGCAACACATTCGCATCGTTGATTCGCACACGGGCGGCGAGCCTACGCGCGTCGTCGTAAGCGGCGGGCCTGACTTGGGCACGGGCACGATGGTTGAGCGCGTCGAACGTTTCAAAAACGAGTTCGATCATTTTCGTTCAGCCATCGTGAACGAGCCGCGCGGCTCTGACGTGATGGTCGGCGCATTGCTGACTCCGCCGCTTGAACCTGACAGCGCCGCCGCCGTCATCTTTTTCAACAACGTAGGCTACCTCGGCATGTGTGGTCACGGCACGATTGGCTTGGTCGTGACGCTCGCGCATCTGGGGCGGATTCAACCCGGCGCGCATCGCATTGAAACGCCTGTCGGCACGGTGACGGCGACCTTGCACGACAACGGCGAAGTCAGCGTCGCCAACGTACCCAGTTATCGCCACGCCGCTAACGTCGCGGTCGAAGTCGCCAGTCACGGCACCGTCATTGGCGACATCGCGTGGGGCGGCAACTGGTTTTTTCTGATTCAAGAACACGAGCAAAACCTCGCGCTCGATAACATCGAAAGTCTGATTGATTTCACTTGGCGCGTACGTCAGGCGTTGACGCAGCAGGGCATCACGGGCGCGCACGGGCAAGAGATTAATCACATCGAACTTTTCGCGCCTTCGCAACAAGTTGGCGTACAAAGCCAGAACTTCGTGTTGTGTCCGGGCAAGGCGTATGACCGTTCGCCGTGCGGTACGGGGACAAGCGCAAAACTCGCGTGCCTTTACGCTGACGGCAAACTCAAAGCGGGCGAAATCTGGCGGCAGGAAAGTATCGTCGGCAGCGTGTTTGAAGGCACAGTTGCTGAACACGATGGGCAGCTTATTCCTACGATCAAAGGCTCGGCCTTCGTCAACGCCGAAGCCGAATTGATTTTGGATGAACGCGATCCGTTCTGTTGGGGCAT
>JANNUY010000637.1:0-3772 GCA_031414155.1 Acidobacteriota bacterium | reverse complement strand
AAAATTGAAAAGCGTCTTGATATTTCTGCACATCAGCGTAATTCCTCTTTTCTGCCCCAGACAGTTCCTGCCTGTCGCAATTGCGCGATGCGGTCGTCGTCATAACCGAGTTCGCGCAAAATTTCTTCTGTATGTTGCCCGAGCATCGGCGCAGCGCACTGAATCGCGCCGGGCGTTTGCGCAAAATTGACCGGAAGGCCCGGCATTCGCATGCGTCCAATGTGCGCGTGTTCAACAATCGGGTTCATCTCCATCGCTGTCACTTGCGGGTCGTTGAGAAATTCGAGGTAGCTTTGCACCGAACCGCAAGGCACGCCCAGCTTCAGCAGCGCCGCTTCCCATTCCGCCGTCGTACGCGTCTGGAAAACTGGTTGCAACAACGCCGTCAATTCATCGCGCGCAGCGGCGCGTTTGCCGTTCGTGTCATAACGCACATCCGCACCCAATTCAGGCAGTCCCATTTCTTGACACAGCAAGCGCCAGAATTTATCCGTCCCTGCGGCGATGAAAATCAAATTATCTTTGGTTTCAAACAAACGATAAGGATAGATGCCGAGCGCGCCTTCTTCCGCGCAATCGAGCGGTTCGATCAGGTTTTGCATTGAGACCGACATCACGCCTTGCAACAACGAAGTCTCGATTTTTTGCCCTAGGCCGTCCGTGCGTTCGCGGTGAAAGAGCGCGGCATTGATCGCCATCACCACCAGCATCGAAGCCTGATAGTCTGACACGGCCACCGCGCCAATCGCCGTTTGTCCGCCGTTATGACGCTCGTTGTCGCGCGCTACGCCGCCCAGGCTTTGCAACACCGGATCATAACCGGGGCGCTCACGCCAAGGCCCACGTGCCCCAAACGCCGTAGACGAACAGTAAATCAAGCGCGGATTAATGGCCGACAACGTCGCATAGTCAATGCCCAATTTTTCAGTCACGCCAGTGCGAAAGTTTTCGATGACGACGTCAGCGTCTTTGACCAAATGATAGACAATCTCACGCGCCGCAGGCTTGGTGAGATCAAGCGCCATGCCGCGTTTGTTGCGATTCCAGGCCTGAAACGAGCGGCTTTCACCTTTCAGAAACGGCCCCCACGCCCGCACGCCATCGCCCGCGAGCGATTCGAGCTTGATGACACTTGCCCCCATCTCGCCCAGCAAAGCCGCACTAAACGCACCATTGATGAAGCTGCAAAAATCGAGCACACGCACACCCACGAGCGGGCCGGAAGGAGCTTTAGATGTGTTTGGTGTTGTCATTTATGAGCGTGACAACAAAGCGCAAAGCCTGTTGACGAGAATTTTTTCGTGCGGAGCATTGTTATTCGCTGACGATTCCATCGTTATGCCAGTTTCCTATAAGGCTTACGCAAAAAACGGAGAAGTTAGCCACGAATTACACGAATTAACGCGAAGGCAATAATTGATTCGTGAAAATTTGTGTTAATTCGCGGCAAAAATTTTCTTTTTGCGTAAGTCCTATCCCAAAAGAAATTCCCCTCGTGAACCGGTCGCCAACCGCCACGGTCATCGGTTCATCCCACCGGAAGTAAGGCATCGCCACAGAGCCTGAAGCCGTCTAGTGGGCGCGTCAAATCGTTAGGCGCATTGCAATTTAGCAGCAGCCGCTCGGCATCGGGCAGAGGCGCGTAATTCGTCCAGCGCAGTGTTTGCACGGGCACGAGCGCGCGCAGGCCGTCAACGCGTAGTTTGTTTTCAGCCAGCAATTGTTCGGCGTAAGGCAAACAGCCCGCGTGGTAAATCCCACATAACATTTGCAGCCGCCCCGTTTGATCTTCGGGAACTGTTAGGTGCGGAGCCTCAAGCGCGGAGTGATGGCTCACCAGTAGTTGCAAAAACTCAGTGCTGAGAAACGGCAGGTCGCAAGCGAGGATGAGTGCGCCTTCGTCTTCGTCGCAATGTTGCAGTGCTGTAGCGATGCCACCGAGCGGGCCGCGTTGGTCGTGAGGGTCAATCAATAATTCAGCTTGCCACTTATCGGCTAGCGCGGCGTAACGATCTTGCGCAAGCGTGGTTTGGCTGATGACGATGGCGAGGCGTTGGGCAACGGGTTGGGCGGCGGCGAGTACGCGCTCGATCATCACACCACCTTGGGAGCGGCCTTCCACTTCGACCCAGGCTTTATCGGTGCCCAAGCGACGGCTGCGGCCTCCGGCTTGAATGGCGGCGAGCAGTTTCATGGGTTACGGCATGATGCGTTTGGGCAAGGTGAATTCGTTGAGCGAAGCCAGGGGCAGACTGAATTCGCTGGCGCGCAAGGCGTCGAGGCGGCGTACCTTTTCGAGGGGTGGTGCGGCGCAATAGTCGAGCAGGGCGACACGTTCGAGCGGTGAGAGATGTTGCTGGTCGCTGCAATCGCGGCAGGCGCGGTTGACGGCGTAAAGCATGCTTTTGACGAGGTCGGCGTCGCGCAACAAGGCGGCGGCGAACAGGTCGCATTGGGTTTCCCAGAGTTGCACGTGCGCGTTAATGTCGCGGGGGATGATGATGTGGCCGATTTCGTGTGCGATGGCGGCCTGCAACTCAGTGTCGCTCAAGTAGCGGCGCAAGCCCGTCGTCAGGCAAATATGATTCGGGCCGCACAGCCAGGCTTCGACCGCCGGGCTATCTTTTTCGCTGACCTCGATGCGCGCCATGATGTATTCCCCGCGTGTCACGAGCCGCCAGAAATCGGCTTGTGCTATCCATTGGTCGAGTTCGTTGACCAGCGGAGCCGGAAGCGAAAATGCGCGTTCATCGTGGTGCGAACGCGCGACGGAGGGGGAAACAACCACGCATACCAGACATAACGCAATGAACAGTCTAAACGTAAACCTCACCATGAATCTCAACCTTTTACGACGAAATAACTTATGCGTTTGGGGATGTGAAGTGCGTTGCCAGAGAAGCGGTGCGCCTAAAGACGAAAGGCAGTCTCAAGCTCGCCAACCTAATGTCGCGCATTCTAGTGAGCGAGATTGCGTTTGGCAAAATCGTTTAAGGCACGATGGTAATGTTGGCAAAAAATCAGAGAGAGCTGGCTGCGCACAAAGACGCCACGTTCCCAAAATTAGTCAGTATAAGAGGCAAAATAAGCGGCGATTTTATTCGTGCAGGCTTGTGCTATAGTGCCGTTCATTCGCAGGCAATCGTGCTTAAACCCTTTGGACAATGAGGTATTTACACATGAAGCGTTGGGGCATTTTTTTCTGTTTGTTGTTCGCATTAGCGAGCGCAGCTTTCGCGCAAGCGAAGCAACCGGCTGACACTTTCTTTCCCGTCGAGCAGGTCAAGCCGGGGATGAAAGCCATCGGTTACACCGTGTTTGAAGGCCGCGAGCCGCGCAAGTTTGAACTCGAAATCCTGGGCGTGCTGACTGGTTCGATGAATCCAGGACAGAGCGCTGTGCTGGTTAAGTTGCTGGGCGATGAGTTTCAACACATTGGCGTATTTGCAGGCATGAGCGGTTCGCCGGTTTATGTTGATGGCAAGCTGTTGGGTGCGGTCGCGTTTGGTTATCAGTTCGCCAAAGACGCCATCGGAGGCGTCACGCCGATTCAGGACATGGTGGATATTTTCGAGCAGAAGGAAAAAGCCGCGCCGACCAGTCAGCCGCGCGCTGTTTCGTTTTCTGAAATTGCGCTGAACGACGACGCGCCTGCTTTCAAAACCTTTGTCGAAGATTTCACGCGCAAGGCCGCCGGTGCAGTCGCCGCCAGCAACGCGAGCGGCATGCCGGTGCTGAAACCTATCGCCACGCCGCTGGCGATTACGGGCGT
>JANNUY010000636.1:0-1531 GCA_031414155.1 Acidobacteriota bacterium | reverse complement strand
GTTCACAGCCCGTCAAATGAGCGGCAAATTGATGTGTTTCCGTTTCCGGCAAGCCGTTGTCCAGATAATCAGACAACGTATTTCTGACATTGAGACATTCCATACTGCGTTCCTCTATTCCTACCCAACTGTGTGTGAGGTTTGTGGTCAAGTCTGTTGACATCACGTAGGGCGTATTCGTAAAGAATCGCTCTGGCGGACAACTGACAGTTAATAATTACGCTTTTTTATTCAACAAGTCGCGCAATCGCATGCGTGCCTTGTGCAATTGGGACTTGGAAGTCCCCGTACTAACACCGAGTATCTTACCAATTTCTTCGTGCTCGAAACCTTCGATGTCGTGCAGGATAAAAACGGTACGATAACCCGGGGGCAGTTCCGCGATGGCTTTGTCGAGCGCGAGCCGATCCACATATCTCGGACGTTCTGTCCCGCCCTGGATCAGGTCTTGAATCTCGCCAATCTCGCCTTCTTCCGTCGTCTTCTCGAACTTGACGCCTTTCTTGCGAAAGTGCATCAGCACATGGTTGACCGTGAGGCGGTGCAACCAGGTCGTAAAAGCCGACTCACCGCGAAAGCTGCCAATCTTACGGAAGAGTTGAATGTAAACTTCCTGTGTCAAGTCCTCGGCTTCCGTCGCATTCGCCACCATGCGTAAGCACAGACTATATACCCGCCGATGATGGCGTTCGTATATCTGCTCGAACGCGCTCATGTCGCCGTTCGACGATGCCTGTGCCAATTCATAGTCTGAAGTGGTAGTATTACTCGGATTCGCTATCACGCTTTAGCCTGCTCCTGATCTGAAGCGGGCACCACGGACTCTGGCAGGAAACTTCGTTACTGTCCGGCCTGACTCGCTTGAGCCAGACCGCTCTTCCATTACCGCTTAAAGATCGTAGTGTAACGAAGCACGCCTGTGATGCCGCCTGAAAACTCGTTGGTTGCTCTATTGCAAAAGATTTTAATCTTATTATTTGGTCGGGGAACCCATTCTGCACTCGGTATGGGCATCATAGCCCACGGTTACAAAATGCCGCAACCGCCTTTATTCCCGGCTTCACGGTAGCTTTACCTGGCATTCGCGGACTACAATCGGGTGCGCTTATAAACTTATGCCACGCATCGGAATCGAACTGAATAACGTCTGCAACTTAGATTGCACGCATTGCTTTCGCAATATCTATCGCGGCGGCCCATCAGGTGAATGGGACACGAGCGAATTGTTTTTGCCGCTCGATACGCTCGATAAAATCCTGCGCGAAGCCAAGCCGCTCGGCTACCATCACGTAGCCCTCACGGGCGGCGAACCTCCGCTGCACCCCAAGTTCGGCGAAGCTCTCGACCTGATCGCCGCGCACGGATTCACCTATCACTTTCTGACCAACGCGCGCGGCTTTCTGCCCAAAACCTTGCAGGCGATTACGCAACCGAACCGCCGTGCCAAACTCGGCGGCGTCTCGTTCAGCCTGGATGGCGCAACCGCCGCGACGCACGACGGAATACGCGGCAAAGATTCTTACCGCGAAGT
>JANNUY010000635.1:0-4486 GCA_031414155.1 Acidobacteriota bacterium | reverse complement strand
AATCGCGATTACATGAAACTCGAAAGCGCCGAGGCCAACGCGCTCATCGGTCTGTTCAACCGCTGGGACCCGCATTTGATCGTAGACTTGCACACCACCAACGGCAGCTATCACGGCTATCATCTGACATACGCGCCCAGTCTTAATCCCAATGTAGACAAGCGCATCACCGCTTTCGCGCGCAATCAGATGCTGCCCGCCATCACGCGCGCCGTCGCCCGCCAGCACAAATTCAGGATGTATTACTACGGCAACTTCGCCACCAAAGAACGCCTCAACCGTGAGATGGATAACTTTGAAATCCAACGCACAGGGCAAGCTGCGCAACCTTCTACGACTGAAACCAAAGTCTGGCGCACCTTCGATCATCGCCCGCGTTTCGGCACAAATTACGGCGGCTTGCGCAACCGGCTGACGATTCTTTCTGAGGCTTACAGCTACCTTGATTTCAAAGCGCGCATCGCCTTCACCGAAGCCTTTGTCGAAGAGATTCTCAATTACAGCGCCGCCCATGCCGCCGAAATCTCCGAGCTCATCCGTCGCGTAGACACCGATGCCGCGCGCGGCAAGCTCACCCAAGCGGGCACGGAATTCGAACTGCAAGCCGCTGCCAAGCCCGTGAACATCCTCGTCGGTGCGGTCGAGAAAAAACGCAATCCGCGCAACAACAAAGACATGACCGCGATGATTGAAAGTGTGGCAACGCCGACGCCGATGCTTGAATATGGCACCTTCGCTGCGAAGCGTTCCGCCGCCATGCCGCGCGCTTACGTCTTCAAAAACGAACCGGGCTTGCAAACCGTCCTCGCCAAGCTGCGCGCGCATGGCCTCACGGTCGAAACGCTCACCGCCGATCAAATCATCGAAGTCGAGAGCTTCACTATCATGCAAGTCAATCAGGCCGCGCGCCGCTTTCAAGGCCACGCCGAAACCAAACTCAAAGGCAAAACCCAAATCGAAAGCATCAGCTTTCCCGCCGGTTCGTTGCTCGTGCGAACTTCGCAGCCAATGGCTCCGCTCGTGTTTTATTTGCTCGATCCTGAAAGCGACGACGGCTTGGTGAATTGGAATTTTCTGGATGCTTATCTCGAAAAGGGCAAGGTCTTTCCGATTTATAAGTTGATGACGGAAGTGAATGCTGCGAGCCGTGGGCTTGCGCCTTAAAGGCGTCAAAGATTTTGGGGATATTGATGGATTTTTTTCAGCAAAGCGAGACTCTCGCTTTCTCAACGCAAAAACGTATCTAACAAGCCGCGTGCAATCGCCCATTGCAATACGCCGCAGCCGAAAATGATGATGACCGGATTGAGCCGCGCGCGCATCATCAGCAAAAACGCCAGCGTCGCCATTCCGTAACTCACCGGCCCTTTTAACCCTGAACGCGCGAGACTCACGCCGGCGGCGGCGAGCATGCCTACGACGGCGGGAGCAACGCCCGCCAGAAACGATTGCACCTGATGGTTCGAGCGAAAGCGATTGAGCGAAGCCCCTGCAATCACGGTCATTACGAACGAAGGCAGAAACGCGGCAATCGTCGCCACCACAGCGCCCAACAAGCCTGCTACTTTATAGCCGACAAAGGTTGCCGTAATCAGCACCGGCCCCGGTGTGATTTGTCCGAAGGCCATGCCGTCGGCAAAGGTCTGGTGATTCATCCAGTGATGGACTTCGACAATGTCGGTTTCGATTTGCGGAATCATCACGAAGCCGCCGCCAAACGTCACTGTGCCTACGCGCAGGAAGAGCGCGGCGAGTTGCCACGTTGCCAGCAATTGCGCCACCAGTTTGGTCAGCCACGGCCACGAAGCCAGCAGCAGTAATGGCAACCACGGGGCAACGCTCAAGAGTTTGCCGGTCATACCGGTCTTGTCTTTTTGAGACGACGCGGGCGGCGACAAAGCTGGATCAAAGGTTTTTCGTTCGGGCTTTTCTTCTTTCGGTAAAGCCGTCTCAACCATATGGTCGCTGGTCAGTCGTTCTTTTGGGTTGTCGGCTTGTTCGATCAATTCGGCGGCGTGCTGGCGCGCTTGCACACCCGCCACAGCGGAGCGCGCGTCAGATTGGCGTTCTTTGTGGATTTCGGTGCGCAAGCGACGGCGCGCGCGGGCTTTGAATGATTGAATGATGAGGCCGGTGAGGCCTGCCACGAGTACGACTTCGGCGACGGTGGTGTTGGTGAAAATCAGCAGGAAGCCTGCCGCCACGCCTAACTCCAAGTGCCATTGTCGTTGCATCGCGGTTTGCCCCAGTCGCGCCGTGGTGGCGGCAATCAAGCCGACCACAGCGGCGTTGAAGCCTTGAAAAATGAGTTTAGCGTCTTCGCTTTGTTCGAGACGTCCGTGGGCGATGGTGAGTCCAACCATAATCACAAACGAAGGCAGCACGAAAGCCGACAGCGCAATCGCCGCGCCCCGTGGGCCGCCAAGTTTGAGACCGACATAGCTCATCGCGTTCGCCGCGTTCGCACCGGGCAGGCTTTGCGCCAATGACACAGCGTCGAGAAATTCTTCATCGGTCATCCAGCGCCGTTCACGCACGACGACGCGACGGATTTGCGCGAGGATGGCGATGCCTCCGCCAAAGCCCGTGGCTCCTAATTTCAAGGCAACTTGTGCGAGTACGCGACCGCTTATGGGGTGATCGGGTTGGGGAAAGGCACTAGCGAGCCGCGCCGGTACGGTGCGCAAAACGCGCAACGCTTCAGACAAACGCGCTTTGAGTTCGCGGGCTGAGAAAGGATGTTTCAGTTGCGAGATGGTGGGAAGTTTTTCCTCGTTACTGCCAGACGCTTTCATGAAGCTAAAGTCGCAATGCTATAGTGGGTCAAATCAGAATTCGCAGGCAAGAGAATCAACACAAAGGAATAAGGCTTTTTGAGCAACACTACTATTCCTTTGCGACTATTACTTTGCCTGCTGCCTTTTCACGCGGATTTCACTTATGGAAAAAGAACGCATCGCCATTATCGGCGGCACAGGCGATCAGGGCAAAGGTTTAGCTTTGCGTTGGGCGCGCGCCGGTTATCACGTCACATTGGGTTCACGCGACGCAGCGCGCGCGCAAGCCGCTGCGGATGAATTCAATGCCTTGCTGGGCAACGCAAACATCACAGGCGCAACCAACCCAGAAGCCGCCGCGAGCGCAGCTATCGTCGTGTTGACGATTCCGTTCGCCGCGCAAATCGCCACACTTAAAGACATCGTGCCTGCGATTCAACCGGGCGCACTCGTCATAGATGTCACCGTGCCGCTTGAGCCTGCTGTCGGCGGCAAACCTACGCGCGTGTTGGGCGTATGGGCAGGTTCAGCGGCAGAACAGTGCCGCGAATACGTCCCCGCGCATGCCGAAGTCGTCTCGGCCTTTCACAACGTCGGAGCCGAGGCGCTCGCCGATCTCACGCACGACGTAGACTGTGACATTCTTGTGTGTGGCGATAAGAAAGACGCCAAAGAACGGCTGCGTCCATTGGTTGAAGCCATCGCAGGTTGTCGTTACGTTGACGCCGGATTGCTCGCGCAATCGCGCACCGTCGAAGCCCTCACCGCGTTGCTGATTGGTATCAACATTCGCCACAAAAAACATACGGGTGTTCGTATCACCGGACTCACTTGATTTCAGATTCCTTCCTGCAATCTCCAATCTTAAATCTGCAATCGTTTATGCCTTTGTCGCCTTACATCCATTTCTCTCGCGCCGGTTGGGCGAAGTTGCGCGCGAATACGCCGCTGACGCTGACCGAAGCCGACCTCGTGCGGTTGCGCGGCACGAACGAAGAGATTTCGCTGCGCGAGGTCGAAGCGATTTATCTGCCGCTGTCGCGCTTGCTGCATCTTTACGTCACGGCGAAACAGCAATTGCACGAAGCCAAAAACACCTTCCTCGGCGAAGCCAACGCCAAAGCCAAAGTGCCTTACGTCATTGGCATAGCGGGCAGTGTCGCCGTTGGCAAAAGCACCACGGCGCGCTTGCTGCAAGCTCTGTTGGCGCAATGGCCGCATCCGCTGACGGGCGAATTATCGAAAGTGGATTTGGTCACGACCGACGGCTTTCTTTATCCCAACGCCGTGCTGAACGAACGCGGCTTGATGGCGCGCAAAGGTTTTCCTGAAAGTTATGACCGACGCGCGTTGTTGAATTTTATTGCGAAGGTCAAAGCGGGTGAGAAACAAGTCAAGGCGCCGATCTATTCGCACCTGGTTTATGACGTAATGCCTCACGACGGCATCGTCATTCGCCAACCCGACATTGTGTTGTTTGAAGGTTTGAACGTGCTGCAAACCGGCGTCGGCTCTGACAATCCCGTATTCGTTTCTGACTATTTTGACTTTTCGATTTACGTAGACGCCGAGGAAGCGCACATCAAGCAATGGTACGTGAGCCGCTTCCTGACCTTGCGGCGCACGGCGTTCAGCGATCCGGCTTCTTACTTTCATCGCTACGCCTGTCTGTCTGACGATGAGGCCGTCGCTAAAGCTGACAGCATTTG
>JANNUY010000634.1:0-8700 GCA_031414155.1 Acidobacteriota bacterium | reverse complement strand
GCGCCTTTCATCACCGAATAGGCATAGGCAAATACGTTCTCGCCTTTTACCAATTTCTCGATGCCTACCACCAATACAACGGCGCACAGCAACGGCAACAATCGCAAGGCGCGATTGCGCAGGAACGCGAGATAATTGATTGATTTGCCTTCGAGCAGTTTGGCGAACAGATACCCGCTGAGGGTCATGAAAAGCGCGACACCGGTGTGGCCTTCGTCGAGCAGCGCAAACGGAAAGACGGCGGGCGTATATTCAAAAGGCACGATGACATGCACAAAATGCCAAGCGAAAACGAAAAACACCGCCACCGCTCTGATGTGATCGAGCGCGATGAAATAAGCGCCAGAGGAAGATTTCATAGGCGGGATTTTCTATCCCTCGTCTTCGTCCACCACCATTTGCGCAATGCGTTCGCGGTGATGATTGGCGTCACCGAACATGATTTCGCCGCCTTTGGCGCGTTTGTAGTAAAGGTGCAGATTGTGTTCCCACGTGAAGCCGATGCCGCCATGCACTTGAATGCCGTTGTTGCCCGTGTCGCGTCCGGCGTCTGAGGCGTAAGCCTTTGCCATCGCTACGGCAAGCCTGGCTGAAGGGTCGTTGACCGAGAGCGCCCACGCCGCGTTGTAAGTCGCCGACCGCGCGCTTTCTGTCCACAAAAACATATCGGCGCAACGATGCTGTACGGCTTGATAAATGCCAATAGGCTTGTCGAATTGCAGCCGCGTCTTGGCGTATTCCACCGTCGCATCCAGCGTCCATTGCATACCGCCGACCAACTCGGCGCACAGCGTGACGGCGGCGACATCGGTCGCGGCTTCGAGCGCGGCTTCGGCTTTCAATCCGCCGATGAGCGCACTCGTTTGCGGTACGCTAACGTTGGCGAAATCAATCGCATACAACTTGCGCGTCGCATCAATCCCCGGCGTAGCCGTGATCGTCACGCCGCTCGCGCCTTGCTCAATCGGCAACAGTACAAGGCCGTCGTCATCACGCGCTACGACGACAATCAAATCAGCAACGGCTGCATCGGTGACAAACTCTTTGCGTCCATTGAGCCGATAGTGCGCACCGTCTTTTTCGGCGCGCAGTTCAATCGAAGCCGGATGCCAATCGGCTGATTCTTCGAGTTGCGCGACGGTGGCTTTGATTTCGCCGAGCGAAATCTTTTCGAGATATTGCGCACGTTGTCCGTCGCTGCCTGCGCGATCAATCAACGTCGCTGCCCACACCGTAGACAAAAACGGCGCAGGCAAACATGCGCGTCCCATCTCTTCGGCGACGACGGCCAATTCGACGGTGGTCAGAGCCAAGCCCGCGAATTCTTCAGGAATGAGCAAACCCGTCCAGCCCTGATCGGCGATGCCTTGCCACAGTGCATCGTCATAAGCCGTCTCGGTCGCCATCAGTGCGCGAACTTTTTCAGCCGGACATTCGCGCACAAAAAATTCGCGCGTTGATTGTTGTAAGAGTTGTTGTGCTTTATCGAGATCGAAATCCATTTTGATTTATTTGTTGATTCAAGGTGCGCCAACGCATAAGGCGATGGCGGAAGCTACTTCGTCTAATTGCGTTTGCGTTACGTTGCCAAGCTAGCGCACGAACCGGTCTTCGGCGACAGACTTGGTTTGAAAGGTATCCGCGCCGGAATCTTTTGCCAATCCATTGGCAGGCGTGGCCGACAATTTCACGAACCACGGGAAGTTTACGTATTGCGGTTTCCAGTCTGTAATCGGCACGACGAGACGTAGCGGCAAGCGTCCAATCGTATCCAGGCTGATGACCAGAGCAGGGCGCATCTTGCGTATTTCTGCTCCCACTGCCGGTTCAAAATCTATGAGCCAGATTTCACCGCGTTGTGGTGGAGGAGCTAAAGCCATATAGGTATCCTTCGCCGAAAGTTTCAAAGGCCGTCAGTTCAGGATCGTTCCGGTAATCAGCCTCAGCCAGTACCGCAGCGGCGCTTAGTATCGCGTCCCGCTCGGCGGCAGGAAGCTTGCGTAGCTCCGACGCCGTCCAAATGCGTTCTGACTGCGCAAGGGGTTCATGGTCTAAAACGTTTTCAAGTACGGTTTGCATAACTTCTACCTCCGTCGTGAATTCTTCACATCTCAGTAACTCTTGGGCAAGCCCAGTACGCGCTCTGCCACGATGTTGCGGAGAATCTCGCTCGTGCCCGCTTCAATCGTATTGGCGCGCGAACGCAAGTAATTAAAAGTCCATTCGCCATTGTCGAAGCCGTGCAATTGCGCGTGCGGCCCCAATGCTTCCATCGCCGTTTGCTGGAAGCGTTGGTTATATTCGCTCCAGAAAATTTTGAGAATTGAGCCTTCAGGGCCGGGCTTGCCGGTCTTGCTGATCTTGCTCAAGCTACGCGTATTGTTCAGCCGAAAGACTTCAAGTTCTAAATAAGCCTGCGCGATCTTTTGGCGCACCAGCGGGTCTTGGCTCGTCGGCTTGCCGTTACGTTTGGTGGCACGCACGCGTTCGATCAGCATATCAAGATTGCGCTTGAAGCCAATATACGTGCTACCGCCCAGATTGGCGCGTTCGTTCATCAGTGTAGTGATCGCCGTTTGCCAGCCCTTGTCCACTTCGCCCAGCACGTTGGGGACCGGCACGCGTACGTCAGCGAAAAAGACTTCGTTGAAACTCGCATCGCCCGTGATCTGTTTGAGCGGACGCACTTCGACGCCGGGCGATTTCATGTCTACGAGCAAGGCGGTGATGCCTTTGTGTTTGGGTACGTTCGAGTCAGTGCGCACGAGCAACAAACACCAATCAGCGACGTGCGCGTAACTCGTCCAAATCTTTTGTCCGTTGACGACGAAATGATCGCCATCCAACACGGCTTTCGTACCCAACCCCGCGACATCACTGCCGAAGTTGGGTTCTGAAAAACCCTGACACCAGATTTCTTCGGCAGAAAGAATCTTTGAAAGGAACCGCGTCTTCTGTTCCGGCGTACCCGCCGCGATGATCGTCGGGCCGATCAAATAAAGCCCCAGCACGTTGACCAGCGGCGGAGCTTCGGCGCGCGCCCACTCTTCCTGAAAGATGGCCTGCTGAATGATGCTCGCGCCGCGCCCGCCGTATTCCTTCGGCCACGACGCGCTCGCCCAGCCCGCGTCATACACTTTCTTTTGCCACTGACGCAGCATTTCGAAATGTTCAACCGCGCCTTCTTCTTTCACGGCTTTCCAGTCAGTCGGCACATTGCCGGTGAGCCACGCGCGCAATTCATCGCGGAAATGTTCTTCGTCGGGAGTCAATCGTAAATCCATTGCGTTATTCCTCTTTCGTGATTTGCGCGGCGTAATCAACCGCCGCCGCAATTTTGTCTTCGTTAAAAACCTTGATGCCGTGCCGTTCCAGCAAGGCCGCCGTCACGCCGCTGCCGTAAATCAATCGTTTGCTGAACGTGCCGTCATAAATTTGAGTATTGCCGCAAGACGGACTGCGCGCTTTGAGAATGGCAACGCGAATGTTATTGGCTTGTGCCAATGCGAGAGCCTGTTGCGCGCCGCTCACAAATTCCGGTGTGACATCTTTGCCCGCTGAATCAATCAGGCAGGCTTGTTCGTCGAGTACTTGCTCACCAGTTCCGTTTTGAATTTCCGCAGGCAAGCGCGGCACGCCCAATCCGCCTGCGACTTCAGGGCAAATTGTTACCACACGGCTTTGTGCGATCAGTTCGTTAAGCAACACGTCGTTTTGATTTTTGTCTGAGCCATCATAACGAACTTTTTGTCCAAGCAGGCAAGCACTCACAAGAATCTTATTCATTTCACAGAATCCCATAATAACTCCGCCACATCCATCACGTGCACATCGCGTTCGCCTTTGCGCGCTTTGACGCCGTCTTCGAGCATGGTCATACAGAACGGACAGCCGACTGCGACGACATCCGCGCCTGTGTCCACAGCCTCTTGCGCGCGAACTTGATTGACGCGGTGATCTTTGGGTTCGTCTACAAAACTCATGCCGCCGCCGCCGCCGCAACAGAAACCTTGCTCACGATTGCGTTCCATCTCAATGACGTTGCGCGAACTAATTTGCACGAGTTGGCGCGGCGCATCGAATACACCGTTGTGGCGTCCAAGGTAACAAGGGTCGTGAAAGGTCACAGTCTTGTCGCTCACCACAGAAGGTTGCAGCTTCCCTTCACTCACAAGGCGCGCGAGGTATTCGCTGTGATGGAAGACTTCGTAACTGCCGCCGAAATGCGGGTATTCGTTGCGGAACGTGTTAAAGCAATGCGGGCATGAAGTGACGATGGTTTTGACGTCGTAACCGTTAAGCGTCTCTACGTTTTCTTTCGCCAGCATTTCAAAGAGGAACTCGTTGCCGATGCGCCGCGCAGGATCGCCCGTACATTTTTCTTCGCGGCCTAACACGGCAAATTTCACGCCCGCCTTTTCGAGCAATTGCGCCGTAGCTCTCACGACCTTCTGATTGCGTTCAAGCAACGCGCCGCCGCAGCCTACCCAAAGCAAGACATCGGCCTCGCGCGCTTCGGTCGCAGCATCAGCCAGCGTCTTGACGCTCAACCCTTCCGCCCAATCCATCCGTCCGGCCTGCGTGCCTTTGAACGGATGCCCGCGCGATTCGAGCGAAGTGATCGCGTCTTGCATCGTGTCGGGAAACGCAGCTTCTTCCATCACGAGGAAGCGGCGCAGGTCTACGATCTTGGGCATCTGCTCAATGAAAACCGGACAAGCTTCCATACACGCGCCACAGGTCGTACAAGCCCACAAGGCATCGGGCTGTGTCGCGGGCACATCAAGTGCGGAGCGCGGAGTGCGGGGTGCGGAGTCTTCGGCACTCCGCATCAAAGAGCGCAGGTCGAGAATGATGTCGCGCGGCGAGAGCGCCTTGCCTGCGGCGTGTGCGGGGCAAACCGACGTGCAGCGCCCGCATTCGGTGCAGGCGTCAAAATCCAGCAGGTCTTTCCAAGTGAAGTCCGCGAGCGTTTTGACGCCGAGCGTTTCGGCCTTTTCGAAATCAATCGTCTTGAGCAACGCGCCTGAAGGCTCAAGTCGCGCGGTGTAAATGTTCAGCGGCGCGGTCAGCGCGTGCAGCATCTTCGTATAAGGAACCCAGCCGATGAAGCCGAATACGAGAACGGCGTGCGTCCACCAAACGACCAGATGCAAATGTTCGAGCAAGGCCGTCGGCGCGATGGCTTTTGAAACGACCGCGACCAGATAACCGAAGGGCGACCACGCGCCCCACGGATCATTCGTAGCCGCGATGCGCCAGCCTTCGACTAGAAAGCCTGTCAGCGCAATGGCGAAAATCGCTAGCAAAATCATCTCGGCTTCTTCGGTGTAAACCAACTTGGCGGGTTTGAGCTTGACGCGCCGCCAGAACGCAACGGCTACACCCGCGAGAACGAGCGCGCCGAATACGTCAACGATGAACGATTGAAAGACCAGATAGAACCAGCCCTGCATCAGCGGCAGGCCGAAATCGTGATGAATCATCACTACGGTCGTGGCGATGGTCAGTACGATGAAGCCGAAGAAAATCGCCGCGTGAAAGAAGCGCGCATGCTTTTCGCGCAACGTACGGCGCTGCCCCAGCGCGTGCTTGAGCAATAACTGCAAACGCTCTTTCGGGCGATCAAAGCGATCAACCGGCAAACCTTGTCGCCACGTACGCACGCGCCGCCATACGCCCCACGCGGCGACGGCCAGCGAGACGGCGAACATCGGATAGATCACCCACGAGTGCGAGATGTTCCAGAGGACTTCACGAGTAGGCGTGGCTTGTAAGGTAAGCATCAGGCTTGTGGTTTATGCGCCAACGTCCAAAGGCGGCAGGCTTCGAGCGCAGCGTCCTGCCCTTCTTCGTTGCTTTGGTTGAGCAGTTCCGTCAGCGTCGCGGCAGGCAAAAACGGAAAGGCGACGCTGTGATCGGTTGCAACATAATGTGGTTCGCCAGCAGTTGATAACTGATAGAAGAAAACTTCGCCGCTGTCATAACGCCAGATTTCAGGAATGCCGAGCGCGGCATAAATAGGAAACTTGCTGACAGATTCGCTGGTCAGATCAATTTCGATGATGAGGTCGGGTGGCGGGTCAGTATTCAAATCAAGGCGGCGCTTGCCAATCACGCGCTCGGCGTTTTGGATGTAACAACTGCCGTCAGGTTCAGCGCCGCGCGCGCGAATCTGCCGCTTCAACGTGGCAGAACCGCGCGTTTCAAGTTTCCAGCCCAGCGCGCGTGTGAGTTCTCGAATGAGCGCCTGCAACAGGTCGGCGTATTCTTCGTGTTCAGCCAGAATGCTCATCACTACCACCTTGCCCGCATCGTAAAAAATGCGCAGGTCATTGCTCTCACCCAATTCAGTTTGCAAGGCCTCGTATTCTTCCCAACTGAAATGCGGCAACGACAACGCCGCACCTTGCGGCAGATGCGCAATCGCAGCCAACGCGGAAGACACTTGGGTTGCTGGTTGAAAGCCTGATGAAGTCGCCATACTTGCCCTTTTTTTACTGCTGATAACTCGCCAATTTCGCCTGCAACAGGGGCAACACTTTACGGTAATCTTCGACAATCCCAAACCGGCAATGCTTGAAGATCGGTGCATCGGCATCGGTGTTAATCGCTGCTACGACTTTGGAATCGGACATGCCTGCCAGATGCTGGCTCGCGCCACTGATGGCTACGGCGAGATACAAACCCGGTGCAACCTTCTTGCCCGTCTGCCCTACCTGCCACGTAGGCGGACACCAGCCCGCATCGCACGCCGCACGCGAGGCCGCGACTTGTGCGTTGCCACCTAATGCCTGAATAGATGCAGCCAATGCTTTCAAGTCTTCAAACGGTTCGGGGCCGCCGAGGCCGCGTCCGCCTGAGACGATGATCTGTGCGTCTTCGAGTCGCGCTTCGCCGGTGGATTCAGTCTTGCGTTCGACGATGCGCGTACGGTCGTCAGCCGCGAGCGTCAATGCAGCTTGTTGAACTTCCGCCGCTGCGCCTTCGCGCGCCGTCGCAGGCTCAAACGCACGCGCGCGCAGCCATACAACTGCCGGATTTCGTTTCAAAGCAATCGTAGCCACGGCCTTGCCGCCATACACCGCGCGTTTGACGCTTAACGCATCGCCTTCCGGGATAAGTTCGACACCATCGGCGATGGCGCTGCCTTGCAAGCGAAAGGCGAGACGCGGCGCGAGTTCCTGGCTGTAAGTATCGTTGCTCAACAGCACGGCGCGCGGCGCAAGCGGCTGGCACAGTTGCGTGAGCGCGGCGAGACAAGTCTCAGGTTGGTAATCGCTCAACTCAGCAGCGACGGTGACGTGGTCGGCAATCGCAGCGAGGGCGGCTTCGTCAGCCGCGCCGAGCGTGCCAAGCGTGATTGCATGCAAACTGCCGCCGAGCGCATCGGCGAGACGGCGACCGGCTCCCGCGACGCCTTGCGCAGCGCGGTCAAGTCCGGCGGAAGCAAAAAGGCAAATAATTACGTCGTTCATTTTTTCTTGAGAAACTCGCCCACGAAGCCACACGAAGAAGACACGAAGTCACGTTGTCAGTCTTCGTGTTTTCTTCGTGCGGCTTCGTGGGCGAAAGATGATTGTTATCGAATCGCCGTATGCGTCGGCGTGAGCTTTGCACCATCCACAATCGCCTGATTGACCAGCACCTGAAAATCCTGCCGGATGTTGATGTGGGTGTAAGGAATGACCTGCGTCATCATTACACCGATGGTTTCTTCCTGCGGGTCTACCCAAAAGTAAGTGCAATAAGCGCCACCCCAGCCGTATTGTCCTACGGAACCAGCGATAGCGGCTTGCCCCAAATCTTTTACGACGCTGTAACCGAGTCCGAATCCGTAACCGGGGCCGCTCAACCAGACGGGCAGGTCGCCGATGTGATTGACGGTCATGAGTTCGACGGTCTTGCGACCAAGGATGCGCGCGCCGTCGAGTTCGCCGCCGTTGAGCATCATCTGATGAAAGCGCACGTAATCGGCGACGGTTGAAACCAGTCCACCCGCGCCTGAGAAATAGACGTGCGGCTCTTTGACGAAGCGGCTTTCGACGTTAGGCGCTTCCATCAGTTTGATTTTGTTGCCGTTCTTTTCGTCGGGCTGATAGAGCGTAGCGAAGCGCGCGAGTTTGCTCGTCGGCAGATAGAAATGCGTGTCGCGCATCTTCAGCGGCGCGAAGATGCGCTTTTGCTGAAACTCGTCGAGCGTCATACCAGAGATGACTTCGACCAGGCGGCCTACGACATCAGTGGCAGGGCCGTATTCCCACGCATCGCCGGGATGAAAATTCAACGGCAACGCCGCGAGCCGTTTGATCATATCGCCGATGGTGTCGGTCGGCTTCCGGGCCTCGCGCAGCTTGGCGAGTTCGGGTTGCGTGATGCCGCGATAGGTGTTGGCAAAGCCCGCCGTATGCGTCAGCACGTGCTTGAACGTGATCGGGCGCGCGGCGGGTATGAGTTTGTAAGGCGTGCCGGTGCGTTCTTCGTTCGAGGCGACTTGCGCGACTTTTGGGTTGGCGAATTCGGGCAGGAACTTCGCAATCGGATCGCCCAACAGAAAGTGGCCTTCTTCATAAAGCATCATCAGCGCGACTGACGCGATGGGCTTCGTCATCGAAGCGATGCGAAAGATCGTGTCAGGCGTCATCGGGGCTTTGCTTTCGGCGTCGCGGAATCCAACGCTGTCTTGATAAACCACGCGAC
>JANNUY010000633.1:0-1384 GCA_031414155.1 Acidobacteriota bacterium | reverse complement strand
GACAAGCTGATCGGCTCGCCTGAGTTCGTTGATAAGTGGACGATGTTTTTCGGTGATCTGTATAAAAATACGGCGGCTTCGGTCAACGTCAGGCGCTATGAAACGGCGCGCACAGCGTTTTACGATTACCTCAAAAAAGCCATTAGTGAGAATCGCCCTTACAACCAAATCGCGCGCGAACTGATTACGACCAACGGCGATAATTTCGTGGTCGGTGAAACCAACTGGATCATTGGCGGCACGATTCCGATGGGGCCGCAGCAAGACACGATGGATGGCACGGCGGTCAATGCTGCCAGCATGTTCCTTGGCATCAGTGCCGTTGATTGCCTGTTGTGCCACGACGGCGCAGGCCATCTCGATCAAGTAAATTTGTGGGGATCACAGGCTACGCGGCCCGGCGCGTGGGGCATGTCGGCTTTCTTTGCGCGTACGCGGCGCGTCGGCACGGTCTTGTCCCAGAATCCGCTTTACATCAAACGCACGGTGAGCGAAGCCCCGAATGGCGAGTATCTTTACAACACGATTTCGGGCAATCGCCCCGAACGCCAGCCCACCGGCGGCAAAACGCAAGCCGATCCGATTTATCTGTTTGGCGGCGGCAAACCCAACGCAGGCGAAAATCGCCGCGAAGCCTTTGCGCGCTTGCTGACGGCGGATAAACAATTCGCTCGCGCGGCGGTCAATTACATTTGGGAAAAGATCATGGTTGAGGCGCTGGTCTCACCGTCGAACGCTTTCGATCCGGCGCGCTTGAGTGCCTCGGCGAAGCTGCCCGACGGCTGGACGCCGCAACCTGCCAATCCCGCGTTGCTTGATGCACTGGCCGATGATTTCATTCGCAATGGTTACGACTTGCGCAAGTTGATTGCAACGATCACGAAATCGAGCGCCTATCAGTTGTCGGCGCAATATCCGGGTTCGTGGAATCTGGCGATGATTCCTTATTACGCTCGCAAATACGTGCGCCGTCTCGACGCCGAAGAGGTGCATGACTCGATCATGAAAGCGACGAACGTTGGTGTGACTTACACCATTGTCAAGAATCGGATTGAGAACACGACTTACACCGTCACGTCGGCGATGCAACTGCCCGATACCGTAGGGCCGAATAACGCGGCAGGCGGTTTTCTCAATGCTTTCATTCGCGGCGACCGCGACGTGAAACCGCGCTCGAACGAGCCTTCGATCTTGCAGGCGTTGAACCTGATGAACAATCAGTTCGTGATGCAGCGCATTCACCTGAACAACGCGGGTTCAAACGTCGCGCGTTTGCTCGCCAACGCGGCGCTCACCAACGAACAGATCATCACGCAACTTTATTTGGCCACGCTTTCGCGCAATCCGACGGCGGACGAGTTGAGCAAGCTCACGCCGCTCTTCA
>JANNUY010000632.1:0-7131 GCA_031414155.1 Acidobacteriota bacterium | reverse complement strand
CCGTTTTTCGTGCTGCCTTTCGACACGATGACCAGATTCAGGACCGCCGCGTTGCCGTAAACGTGAATCAGGATGTCTTCAAAATGATAATCGTCGTATTGCCATTGGCCGACGCGGGCACGAATCGAAGCCAGAAATTTGGCCTTGTCACTGAGCGCGCCGTTGCCGTCGCTGATAATAAAGTCTTCGGTCAGCATCGAAGCCAACGCATCGGCATTTATGTTTCTTATGGCTTTGGCATAGTCGTCGGCCATTTGCCGGATTTCCTGTTCGGCTTTGGCGTCAGCACCAGATTTTGCTTTCGTCGCGGTTTGAGCAGAGGCAAAAATCGCTGTCGCTGCCAGCAGGGTAATGAGCAGAAATTGTTTCATGGTTTTGTCTCCTATCGGTTTGGTAAAGAAAGTTAGGCAGCCGGTATCACGCCGAGTTGTTGCAGCATGCCTAACGTATCCCAATGCGACCATTCTTCAACGATCTTGCCGTTGACGATGCGGTCAGTGGCCGTGCCCGTCACGGTGATCTTTTTGCCGGTCGCGGGAATGCCGTTGAGTTCGCCCGTGTGCGTCGCCGTGGCCTGCCAGTGGTAATAGACCAGTTCGCCCGTCGCGGTGAAATCGCTGAGCGCGAAATGTATGTCGGGCAGCGCCTTGCGATAACGCAGCGCGGCACGCTTGCGGCCTTCCAGCCCTTGTTCGTCAGGCAACGAAGCCGGGTCGTGCGAGACAATGGCGGGGCTATAAAGTTCATCAATCACGGCGAGATTGCCCTGATTCCAGGCTTCTTCGATGACACGTTGGGCGATGGCGATGTTGCGTCCGGCCAGTGCGCGTGCCGTCTGGGCCGAGTCCTCAAACAAGTCGTTGCGTACCAACTTGCCGTTTTTGAATTGCGGAATGTGTATCCAGTCTGAACTGATGACTTCGCCCGTGGCCTTGAGCTTGACGCGCAAGACACCCGTGACGATGACCTTGTCGCCCGCGGCGATGAATTCGCGTGGCTCGAACAATTCGAATTCGTACAAAGCATCGAGTTGCGCAAACATTTGCCCGATGGCGGCAACGCCAGTGATGCCGCCGCCGTATGGCACTAACTCACGCGGCGCGTGGTAATGATAAATCGTGTGGTTGTCGAAATGATTCAACAGGCCAGCGATGTCGCCTGCGTTAAAGAGGCGATAGAGTTCTTTCGTCGTGTGCAAATTATCCGGTTCGGCCATTTGCTTCGGCTCCTTTTTGATTTGAATTGGTTTGGGTAAAGCGTGGTTGCGAGGGTTCGTTCCAGCGTCCCTCATAAGCCCTCATAAGCAAGATGCGATAACCAGTCGCCCAACCTATCACGGCAAAAATATATTTTTTCTTTTGGGCACAGGGCTTGCGCGCGCAATGCGTTGAACTTATATTCCGCCCCGTTCTCATCGGGTTCGTTCCACTTCTCTCAAACACAACAACATGGAATCAGCGCCGCAGATCACAGAATTGCTGGCAGACTGGAGCAATGGCGACCGTGCGGCCCTCGACCGGTTAATGCCGTTGGTTTACGACGAATTGCGCGCCATCGCGCATCGCCACCTGAAAGGCGAGCGCGGCGGGCATACGTTGCAAACTACTGCGTTGGTCAATGAGGTCTATCTCAAGCTGATTAATGAACGCGAAATGCGCTGGCAAGATCGCGCGCATTTTTTTGCCGTCGCGGCGCAACTGATGCGCAACATTTTGGTGGATTACGCGCGCACGCGGAATTACGCCAAACGCGGCGGCGGCGTCCAGCCCGTCGAGTTAGACGAAGCCCTGCACGTCGCCGACGAACGCGCGGCGGAATTGATCGCGTTGGATGATGCGCTGCAAGCGTTGGCGACGTTTGACGAACGCAAAAGCCGCATCGCTGTCTTACGTTTTTTCGCGGGCTTGAGCGTCGAAGAAACGGCGGAAGTCTTGCAGGTCGCGCCGGTCACGGTGATGCGCGATTGGCGATTGGCGAAAGCGTGGCTGCAACGCGAATTGAGCCGGAATTAGACAGGATTGACAGGATTGACAGGATTGACAGGATTTTCAGGATGGATCAAAGGTTGTCATTCCATCCCGGCAAACCAATCCGGTAAATCCTGAAAATCCTGAAAATCCTGTCTAATTCCTTTTGTTGGAACGAACGTGATGAACGTCCAAACGTGGCAACAAGTCGAAGCCCTCTTTCACGAAGCCCTCGAGCAACCGCCCGAAGCGCGTGAGGCCTTTCTCGCGCAAGCCTGTGGCGCTGATGCGGCCTTGCGCGCGGAAGTCATTTCGTTGCTGGCGGCTGACGGACACGCTGTTTCAGTCGCCGAATTCATGCCCGCCCTCATGGTTGATTGGGCCGATGCCTCTCATCCGCTGATCGGCAAAACCATCGGACGCTATCAGATACAATCCTTGCTCGGCGCGGGCGGCATGGGCGAAGTCTTCCTCGCCGAAGACACGCAGCTCGGTCGCCGCGCTGCGCTCAAACTTTTGCCCGCACGTTTCACCGCCGACGCCGGACGCATCCGCCGCTTTGAACAGGAAGCCCGCGCCGTACTTTCGCTCAATCATCCCAACATCGTCACGCTCTTTGATCTGGGCCAAGCGGACGGCGCGTTTTTCATGGCGACCGAATACGTCGAAGGCGAAACGCTGCGCGCGCGGCTGCAACGCGAAGGCGTATTGAGTGCGCGTGCGGCGATTGACCTCGCCTTACAAATCGCCGCCGCGCTGACGGCGGCGCACGCGGCGGGCATCATCCACCGCGACATCAAACCTGAGAACGTCATGATTCGCCGCGACGGTTATGTGAAGGTGCTCGACTTTGGGTTGGCGAAAATTGCTGAAACAGGCGTTGACGACACCGACTCGGCGGAGCAATCCAGCCTCACCGAATCGGGCGCAGTCATGGGTACGGCGCGCTATATGTCGCCCGAACAAGCGCGCGGCCTGCGCTTGGACAACCGCACCGACCTCTTCAGCCTCGCCGTCGTGCTTTACGAAATGTTGGCCGGACGCGCGCCGTTCACCGGCGAGACGCGCGGCGACTTGCTCGTAGCGATTTTGACTGCCGCGCCTGCGCCATTGGTTGAGACGGCTCCGTCAACGCCCGCGGTGATTGAAGCGATCCTGCACAAAGCGTTGTCGAAAGAAGCCGATGCGCGTTATGCGTCGGTGGCGGAATTTGCCGAGGCGCTCAAAGCTATTGCGGCGGAATTGGCTTTCACGAGTCGTGATGCGCAAGCGTTGCCGTTGGTGTCTGCGCCGTTGGTGAAGGTTACGCCGACGAATCGCTTTAGTCAGAAACATGGGTTGATTGCAGCAACGGCTGTGTTGGCGTTGGCTGGAGCAGTTGGTTGGTTGGTCTACGACAAAGTCAGGCCGCGTGTTGATATTGAGCGATTAAAATTTACTTTGGTGACCAGTTGGCAATCCGAACCTGAGCAAGGCCAATTACTCATCAGCCCTTCGCCAGATGGCAAGTTGGTGGCTTTCTCGCGCGCACAAGCCGGGCAGATGGATATTTACGTCAAACAAATCACGGGTGGCGAACCACGCAATATTACGAACGATGCCTGGGTTGATTACAGCCCCATTTGGTCGCCGGATGGCGAGCGGCTGGCTTATGTTTCGGTGCGAGAAGAAAAAATCGAAATTTGGCTGACCCCTTATTTCGGCGGCAGCGGGCGCTTGGTCAAAACGCTTGACCAACGACCACTCTGGTTGACGACCTGGTCGCGTGATGGAGCGCGGCTTTATTATGAAGCCGGCCAGAACCTCTTTGCAGTGGATGTGGCTACGGGCGAAGCGCGGCAGGTCACGGCTTTCGCCAAGGATTCGCTCAAAAATGAATTTGCGGTTTCGCCGGACGAGCAATGGTTGGCGTATGAAGATCGCGTGGGAGAAATTTTCCATCTTTTTGTGAGTCCGTTGGCGGGCGGCGAGGCCTTACAAATCACACACGAAGGCGAGGGCAATCAAACCGCGCTCTGGCTGCCCGATAACGAACGGTTGATATATAGCTCCAAGCGCAATGGAATTCAGCAGCTTTGCCTTGGATTCCGCGACGCGAGTAAGCCCGTACAACTGACAGTTGCCGATAAGAACATGACGCCGTGGGATGTTTCCGCCGACGGACATCGGATTTTTTACTTCACGAGCCACGAAGAGATTACGCCTGTTTTGCTGGATGTTAGGACAAGACAGGAACGGCGCTTATCTAGCGAAACCCGGCCACAGATGTTTCCGCAATTTTCCCCTGACGGTCAAAGCCTGGTTTATCAGCAACGTGCTGGCAATTCATCTGATTTTGAAACGGCGATTTTCAGCCAGGCTATCAGTCCCGACAAAGAAGCCAAGCCGCTAACCGACAGCGGATTTGACCCGCGTTGGTCGCCGCGTGGCGACCAAATCGCTTATCTGCGTAAGACAGGAAACAACTATCTGCTCTGGACGGCGCGCGCCGACGGCGCTGAAGCGCGACCACTGGTGAAAGAACCGGTACTTTTTGCTGGATTTATGGCTCGTCCTTTGGGATGGGCGCTTTCGGCCAATTACGCTTGGTCGCCTGAAGGCGACCGGTTGGTTTTCAGCGCGCGGCGCAATGAGATCACCAATCTTTATTCCATTGCGCCCGATGGCACGGGCGAATTTCAACTCACACAAAATACCGATAAACAAATTCGTATGGAGGGGCCGCTCTGGTCGCCCAACGGCAAGCGGCTGGCGTTTCTCGGCATTCAACGAAGCAACGGGAGATGGGTGAGTACGGTTTATTGGGCTGACTTCGCCGCCACGATGTTGCAACCGCAGTCGCTCTGGCACATTGAGCAACCCGTGCGGTTGTTGGGCTGGTCATTCGACGATCAACAGCTATTGGTTGGCAGCATCAAAGGCCCGCGCCTTGACCCAGCGACAGACGTGAGCGTGTGGGTTCTCAGCAAGGCTCACCGGCTGCCCGCGCCGCTCGCGCAATTCGGCAATACGTTTTTACACACCGTAGTACTCGCACCCGGAGGCAAACAAGTCGCGTATGTCGCCCGGCAGGATAACGTAGACAACATTTGGCTCGCTTCGCTGGAAACCAGTCACCGCCAACGGTTGACAGCGAATAACGATCCGAATGTCAGCCTGGGTGGTCTGGTCTGGGCACCACAACGCAACGCACTTTGCTTCACCAAACAAACCAACGCTTCTTCGATCATGATGATCGAGAATTTTCAGTAACAAGGAGAATGACATGCCCGGATTAACAAATGCAGCTATTCAAGCGGCCTGCGACAAACTTACGGAGTCGCTAGATTTGCGTACTTTCCCGAACGCCACGCATAGTGATTTGCAAGCACTGACCAAGGTCTTTCGCAAGGCATACCCTAATGCGATGAATAATGAATGCCCTGAAGGAATGGAAGACTGTAATGGCGTGTGCGTAATACAGGGTGATTGCGTCTAACGCTGTTCAGCAATCAACCCGGTAAAAGTATGCAATTCAGATGACGAACGGCATAACGCCGTTTGCTTGAACGTGGCGCACAGAAGCGTTAGCTACTGTGCGCCACAAGTGTTTCAGCTTTACATAAGTTCTTAGTTAACGATGAGACTTCTACATCAGCGTAAGCCTGATCAAATCCTTGACGCTTAGGTCTAGCGCAGCTATACATTCAGCCTCCAATCGCATCCAGTTCAAAAATAACTCTGATTCCTTTTTCGCGGAGCTTATGCAAATGCAACTTCGTCAATTGAAACGGCTGCTACTCGCGTGCAGCTTATGCCTGTTGGTTTACGGCTTCGGTTCAGTCCCCGCGCAATCCGCTGCACAAGAGGGTGCGCAGGCTGAATTCTTTGAGAAACAGATTCGCCCGATCTTCGCTACGCAATGCGCGAAGTGCCACAACGCACGCGCGATGGCGGCGCAACTCGATCTGACTTCGGCGGAAGGTTTTGCCAAAGGCGGCGAGAGCGGCGCGCTTATCAATAAAGACCAGCCGGAAGAGAGCCGCTTGCTCAAGGCGATTGGTTACAGCGAAACGCTCAAGATGCCGCCGACGGGCAAGTTGAAAGACGAAGAGATTCAAGCCGTCGCCGCCTGGGTCAAGGCGGGCGCGTATTGGCCGGGCGCAGCCGCTACGGTTGCTAAAGCCGCGAAGCCGGATTCGACGCGCGCGTTCACCGAAGCCGAAAAATCCTTCTGGTCGTTTCAACCGCTCGCTATTGTCGCCGCGCCCAAAGTCAAAAATTCAGCTTGGGTCAAATCGCCGATTGATGCTTTTGTGTTGGCGAAGCTCGAAGAGAAAGGCCTTCAGCCTGCACCTGCGGCGGACAAGCTGACGCTGTTGCGGCGCGCGACTTTTGACCTGACCGGCTTGCCTCCGACTGAAAAAGAGATTGCTGAATTTCTGGCTGACAATTCATCAGACGCTTTTGCCAAAGTGGTTGATAGGTTATTAGCAAGTCCGCGTTACGGCGAAAAGTACGGGCGCAACTGGCTTGACGTAGCCCGTTACGCCGACTCGACCGGCAATGACGAAGACCATCGTTACCCGCACGCGTGGAAGTACCGCGATTATGTCATCGAATCGTTCAACAGCGACTTGCCGTTCAATCAATTCGTACGCGAACAAATCGCGGGGGACATGCTTCCGTCCAAAGATGGTGGCGAAGTGAATCGGCGCGGCATCATCGCTACGGGGTTTTTAGCGTTGGGGCCGAAAGCGATTGCGCAACAGGACAAGCAAAAGATGCTTTATGACGTATTCGATGAGCAGGTTGACGTGACGACGCGCGCCTTCTTGGGCATGACGGTGGCTTGCGCGCGTTGCCACAATCACAAGTTCGATCCGCTGTTGACGAAAGATTATTACTCGTTGATTGGCATGTTCGCTTCGACGCGCAGCTTCACCAATTCCGATTCGCACGTTTCGGTCGTGTTAGAAAAGCCGCTCGTGCCCAAAGCCGAATGGGAGAAATACAAAGCTGAACGCGATGCGTTGCAAGCCAAGCAAAGCGTTGCGCAAACCGAAATCAGCGAGATCGTAGACAGCGTGCGCGAACCCGCCGCGCGTGAACTGATGCCGCGCACGGCGGAATACATGCTCGCCGCGCACAAGGTTTACGCGACGAATGCGAAGCCGGAAGACGT
>JANNUY010000631.1:0-2974 GCA_031414155.1 Acidobacteriota bacterium | reverse complement strand
CCCTATCACTTTCACCGACATCACCAAAGCCAGCGGCATCACGTTCAAACACACCTTTTCGCCTGACAAAAAATACATTCTAGAATCCATGAGCGGTGGTATAGCTTTATTTGATTACGACAATGACGGCTGGCTTGATGTCTATTTCGTCAATGCGCCGACGGTTGAAAATCCGAAAGGCGCGCGCAGCGAACTTTGGCGCAACAAGGGCGACGGTACGTTTGCCGATGTGACCGACAAAGCAGGCGTCGGCAATGCGGGCTTCGGCATGGGCGTATGTGCAGGCGACTTTGACAACGATGGATGGGAAGACCTTTACGTGACGTGTTACGGCGCGAATCGGTTGTATCGCAATAACGGAAACGGCACGTTCACTGATGTAGCCGCGAAAGCAGGAGTGACAGATGCACGATGGTCTACGGGCGCGGCGTTTGGCGATTACAACAACGATGGGTTGCTCGATTTATTTGTGGCGAATTACGTGGATATGAAACTCAACGCGCTGCCCGAATTCGGCAAGGGCAAATACTGCACCTTTCAATCGCTGCCGGTGCAATGCGGGCCGCAGGGGTTGCGCGGCGCGGGCGATTCGCTCTTTCGCAACAATGGCCCAAAAGGGGGCGAGGTCACGTTCACAGATGTTTCCAAACAAGCGGGCGTAGCCGATGCGGCCAACTCTGAAAGTTTGTTCGGTCTCGGCGTGGCGTGGTGCGATTTCAACGAAGATGGTTTCGTTGATCTTTACGTCGCCAACGACACGGGCGCGAATTACCTCTATCAAAACAAGGGCAACGGAACTTTTGCCGAAATCGGTTTGCTGGCGGGCGTGGCTTTCAGCGAAGACGGCAAGGGACAGGCTTCGATGGGCGTGGCGATTGGCGATACAGATCATCGCGGCAAGATGAATTTATTCGTGACGAATTTTTCGGATGAATACAACGCCTTTTATCGCCACGAAAAAGATTTCACGTTCACTGACGTTTCTTACGCCACGCAAACCGGCAAGGCGAGTTTGCCTTATGTGGGTTGGGGCTGCGGGTTGTTTGATTACGATAACGATGGCTGGTTGGATCTGCTGGTTGTCAACGGACACGTATACCCGCAACTGGCCGCAGCGAAACTCAA
Organism: Acidobacteriota bacterium; assembly: GCA_031414155.1. Lineage (GTDB taxonomy): Bacteria > Acidobacteriota > Blastocatellia > RBC074 > RBC074 > JACPYM01. Next base: position 1,849 of record JANNUY010000631.1, on the reverse strand, counting down.
GATCGCTTATGCCCAACGCAAACTGTTTTATCGCAATCGGCGCAACGGCGTGTTTGCCGAAACGGTGGCGGGCGTGGCGTTGAATGAACCTGCGGTCAGTCGCGGCGCAGCCTTCGGCGATCTCGACAACGACGGCGACGTAGATGTCGTCATCAACAATCTCGACGGCGCTGCGACGGTGTTGCGCAACGATGGCGGCAATCAACAGAACTTCGTCGTGATTGATTTGGTCGGAGCCAAAAGCAATCGCAGCGCATTCGGTGCGCGCGTCAAAGTTACCGCAGGTGATTTGGTGCAAGTCGCTGAACGACGCAGCGGCGGCAGCTACCTTTCGCAAAACGATACGCGGCTGCACTTCGGATTGGAGAAACGCACGAAGGTTGATGCGGTTGAAATTCGTTGGCCGAGCGGCGTGACAGAGACGTTCAAAGACGTTCCAGCGAATAGCTTCATCAATATCAACGAAGGCGAAAAGCGATATGGAAAAAGAGCTACAGGCAAAAGTTGAGCAACTGCGTTCAGACGATGCCGACATACGCTATCAGGCGTTTCTCGCTTTGTTGCAAGCGGCGAAAGCGCCAGTGGATTGGGCTTATGAGGTGTGGGACGAATTGCTCGACCATACGCGCAGCAAGAACAATCACCTGCGCACCATCGCCGTGCAGTTGCTTTGCCAGCTTGCCAAGAGCGATCCCAAGCAACGCATCCTGAAAGATTTTCCCAAGCTGATGGCGGTGACGCACGACGAAAAGTTCGTCACCGCGCACCACAGTTTGCAGGCGCTTTGGAAAATCGGCTTGGCGGGGAAGAAGCAACAGAAGTTTTTGCTTGCGGGGTTGGTGGCGCGTTACGACGAATGCGTGACGGAAAAGAACGGGACGCTGATTCGCTATGACATCGTTGAGAGTATGCGGAAGCTCTATGACGTGAATCAGGACGAGGCGATTCGCACGCAGGCGTTGGCGATGATTGAACAGGAAGCAGACCTGAAGTACCGGAAGAAATACGCCGGCGTCTGGAAGAAGTAGTAGATCATCTTATGATCTTGTCAGACCGCGCCACTGCCGGTAATATGCGCGCGCCTTCCAAACACATTGCTGGGAATACAACAAAGGAAAGACTTATGAGAGGCACGGGGTTGAAGCTGATTCAACCGATGTCGAAACGCGATCAGGTCATCGACGCATTCAAAGACGCCATCTTGCGTGGAGACATTCAACCGGGCGATGCCGTCGTTGAAAGCAAAGTCGCGCATCAACTGGGCGCGGGCATTCCGCTGGTGCGCGAGGCGTTGATCGAACTTGAGCATCAGGGATTCGTGCAAAAAGTGCCATACAAGGGTACGACGGTGACGAAGCTGGAACGCAAGCACGTCGAGCAAATTTTCCGGCTGCGCGTTGAACTCGAAACGCTGGCGATTGAATGGGCGAAAGAAAGCGCGAAGCCCGCCGACTTTGAATACCTGCGACGGCTGACTACCAAGATGAAGCGCGCGGCAGAAGCCTTAGACCTGAATGAGTTCTATGAAAACGATTTGGCCTTTCATCGCAAGCTGTGGGAAATGTCAGGCAATCCTTATCTGGTCGAATGTCTCGAAAGATTGATCGTGCCGCTGTTCGCGTTTTTCGTGATGAAAAACCGGCGGACGCGCAAGTCTTATGTGGCCAGTGCCGCCAACCACGAAAAACTGGTTGAGGCGTTGCCATTGCTTTCCAAAGCCAAACTGGGGGCGATGATGCGTGATTCGCTCGCCACGTGGAAAACTGAAACGCTGTTCAAGTTATTACCGGAAGATTCAGAATAAGCAGTTATAGCGATTTTCATGTGCGTGCGACCCGGTAGCCGCAAT
>JANNUY010000630.1:0-14698 GCA_031414155.1 Acidobacteriota bacterium | reverse complement strand
TTGCGTTCCCTCAAACCGCGTTCCGCCGCAGAGTTATTCGAGGCGTTGGAAAAAGCGTTTGCTTCCATCACCACACAAGATATTTTAGGCTGGTTTATTCATTGTGGTTACCCAGCCGCATTCAACTGAAAACCGCTATATCGAGGAATTGCGGCAACGGGTAGTGGGCTAAAGTTGTGTTGCTAGCAAATCTTGCCATGTCCAAATCTTTGCCGAAAGTCCCGCTTCCTGCGCAGGCGTCACGCGCAAAGTTGAATGAACCCGCATAAAATTGTAGTGGAAAAAGTGAATCGCGTAAGCGTAACGCAGGTTATCCCATTTTTTCGAGAAGGCGTTCGTCAGCCTTGTCATTCGGCGCATTTGCATGCGAATCGTCAGGTTTTGGCGTTCAACGTGTGACGTGGTTGCCGTGTCTAAATCGGGATTTCCTGCCACTGCAACTTTCTTAATGTCTATCACAGTTGGCGGTGAGTAGCGGCGCTCGTCACCATCAGGCAAGCCAAATACTTTGATGATTTGAGCAAAGTCTATATTCGCGCCGAAACTTTCTTCCATCGCATCACGATAAGCCGTGAAGCCGTCTGTATTGACTTGGAAGCGACTCGTTGTAGCTTTCGCAAGGTTCTCAGTGAAGATCAAAGTATCAGCGGCGGTGCGACGGCCTAAGTGCCAAGTCAAAATCAATTTCGTGGGACGATCAATAGCGACAAAGCACCACGCATCGCCAACCGTTTCATCATCCTCTTTTCCTTTCGCTTTCGCGGTTTTGTTTTTCATTTGGCAGAAACCCCAGATTTCATCACACTGCACTTCTTTTACGCTCATGCCCTGAATCATTTCAGCCATCAGCACGTGGCACTTTTCGCCAACGGTTTCGAGTAAGCCAAAGATCGTGTTTTTGTGAACGCCCGTCAGACGTTCCGTACTGCGAATTGAACAACCCTCAGCCAAAAGGCGAAGCACTGCAATGGCCTTATCAATTGCCAGCGTCATTTCACCTAACGGCTTGTGCTGCGCTGCTTGAAACGTCGCGTTGCAAGCCAAGCAACGAAACCGTTGATTGCCTTTTCTGTCTTTACCAAACTTCTTTGTGGATTCGCTGTCGCATTGGGTGCAGTTCATATCAATCCCTCACTTTCTAATAGCAACACAGGCGGACAGAAATGCTTAGGCGTGCGCTAAAAGTATACTTGCAGAGTAATATACTTCCGAGTATATTACTGGCAGAGATTATACCGCAAGAGGGCAGGAGGGAGATTTGGCATTAGTACCGATTACCGTTATGGGATACCGCTGTGAGCGGTGCATGCACGAATGGATACCGAAAGACTACAATCAAGAACCTGCGGTTTGTCCGAAGTGCAAAAGCCCATACTGGAACAAGCCGAGAAAGGCAAAAGCCCCAATGACGTATGAAGACTTTTCAAGCGTTATAGAAAAAACCATACGCGACGCTAGCGGGGCTTTAACTTGGACAGAGATACGAACGAAAGCGAAACTTCCTCAAGCGTTCCCCAATAATCAATGGGTGCGAAGAATGGAAAAGGATATAAAACTCGAACGAAAACGTGACATACATGGTGTGATTAAGTGGCAGTTGGGCTAAAATTAATCCATGCCACAAGAAAACAGACTTAAGTTGCCAACCGCTACAACTAAACAGCAGCAGGAAAACAAAACTTGCTGGAACGACGAAAGATCGCCTGAAACGGCGCACTTTTTCACCTTTGGCTATTCAGGCCGAAAGCTCAACGAAATTTTAGATTTACTCATATCAAACGAAGTTCGGACGCTAATAGACATTCGGCACAACCCTGTAAGCATGTACCGTCCAGAGTTGAGCAAGTCGAATTTGAAGCAGACAATTGAGTCTGAAGGGCTTGTCTATGTTCACTCTCCTGAACTGGGCGTGCCCAGAGATATACGCGCCAAAGCAATCGAAACAGGCACGCGCGATGTGATTTGGGAGTGGTATGACGAATTCGTCGTTACTCCATACTTGGGAACAAATTTGCACCTGTTCCTAAATAGCATTGAACATCCAGCCGCCTTAATGTGTACAGAAATTGACCCACAAGAGTGTCATAGACACCGCCTCTTTTTAGCCCTTGAAGCAAGGGGGCTTAGAGGCTTTGACTTATAGAGCCTATGCCAGAAATTTGGGAAACGAAAAAAGTCTTAATTGTCGTTCGCACTTATCCTACTCCAGCCAAATCAGGTGTTGAGGTTTCCTGTACGGCTGCGATAACTGAGCAAGGCAAGTGGCTACGCTTATTTCCTGTTCCATACCGCTTTCTTGATTTAGATAAACGATTTAGAAAGTATCAATGGATTGAAGTGTCACTCACGAAAGCCAAAGACCATCGGCCAGAAAGTTACAAGTTAAATCCTAATTCTATCAAAATCATTTCCGAGCCATTGCCTTCTGAGAAAGAATGGTTAGCAAGGAAAAACGTGGTCTTCCCGCTTAGATCGAATAGCTTATGCGACTTGCAAAGAGAGCGTGACGAGAACAGGCATCCTACGCTTGGCTTCTTTCGTCCTAAAACGATTAAAAGGTTAGTAATGATACCGGAAGCCGCCACGTGGTCGAATTCGCAGGCGGCGTTATTACGACAAGGGCATTTATTTCAGCAAGCTCCATCTGTTGAACTAGAAAAAGTCCCCTATAGTTTTAAGTATGAATTTGTATGCGATGACGAAAATTGCACAGGCCATTCACTTAGCTGTACCGATTGGGAAATAGGGGAGTCATGGCGAAAGTGGTCTAGGGATTACGGTATAGAATGGGAGAATAAGTTTCGGTTACGATACGAGACTGAAATGATCGAACAAAACGACACTCATTTTTACGTTGGGACAGTGCATCAGCATCCGGGGTCTTGGATTATTGTAGGGCTATTTTATCCGAGAAAACCTAAAGAGCGGTCGTTATTTGATTAAGCCTTTCCTGTATTACCCCATCGCGCTTTTGCTGCCTTCTTCGCAATCGCTTTTCGTTTCTTCGCTGGCAACTTTTCCGCTCTAACCATCCCGCTCTTCGCGCCACGCGCGACAGCGGCGGGGTTCTTTTCTTTTGGCGGCTCGACAGACTCAGGGTCAGCGACGGATTCAACCCACGACTGAACGCCATGAAACGCGGTCACATTGACATCATTTGATTTTTTGCTTTTGCGAGTCGGCATACGCGATGTTTACCACGCGGCATGAGTGGCTGCAATTAAAAACGCGCACAAGGCAGAATCCAGCAACACAACTTTAGCCCACTACCCGCCCAGCGAAGTTGGCATCATCAGTTATTTTGCGAATGCCAATGAGAGCAATACCTTTCTGACCGCCGATTCTTATGGCAATGGCAATTTTCATAGCGACTTTCTCTTCCGGCGCGCGCGCGGGACGATGGCTGCTCCCCTGGCGGTGCAAGCCGATGACATCGTCGGACAGATTCAGATGCGCGGTTATGGCGCAACCGGCTTTTCCACCACTGCACGCGCTGGCATAAGAATGACAGCGGCAGAAAATTGGAGCGATACGGCGCAAGGAGCTTATCTGGCTTTTATGACTACGCCGAAATTGAACAATACGATTAACGTCAAACGCATGCGAATTACCGATACGGGGAACGTCGGTATAGGGACAACCAATCCGTTAGTGAAGCTCGAAGTAGCGGGCGACTTGCAAGTTACCGGTAATGCCGTCGTCGCAGGCAACATCGCCGCCAAATATCAAGACGTAGCCGAATGGGTTCCGGCGCGGCAACACCTGATCGCGGGTACGGTGGTCAGCCTCGATGCCACGCGCAACAATGCCGTGGTTCCTTCGGCGCGCGCTTATGACACGCACGTCGCGGGTGTGGTGTCGGCTCAACCGGGTTTAATTCTCGGAGAAGGCGGTGAAGGGAAAGCCTTGGTGGCAACTACCGGCAGAGTCAAGGTCAAGGTAGATGCGACGCGACGCCCCATCAAGATCGGCGATTTGCTGGTGACCAGCGGCAAGTCAGGGATGGCGATGAAATCGCAGCCAATCAATCTGGGCGGCGCGCGGCTGCATCGCCCCGGCACGATTGTCGGCAAAGCGTTAGAGCCTTTAGCCAAAGGCCGGGGCGAGATTCTGGTGTTGTTGAGTTTGCAATGAAAACGTATGTGGGAGCAGGACATTCCGGCTGAAGCCGGGACTACCTGCTCCGTGCTAACGAACCAACGCCAGCGTCATCCCATCCGCAATCGGCAGCATCGCCAGCGTTACGCGCTCGTCGTGATGCAGCCTTTGATTTAACTCGCGGATGGCGACGGTGTCGGCGTCTTGAATCGTCGGGTCGAGTGGTTTGCCGTACCACAACGTATTGTCCACCACGATCAATCCACCGCGCCGTACGAGTTGCAGCGCGCGTTCGTAGTATTCGCCGTAGTCGTTTTTATTCGCGTCAATAAACGCGAAGTCGAATGACTCGCCTTGGCCTTCAACCAACAACGCATCGAGCGTTGCGAGCGCCGGTTGCAAACGCAAATCAATCTTGTGCGCGACGCCCGCCTCCTGCCAATACTTTTTGCCGATGCTGGTGAACTGTTCGTTCACGTCGCAAGCGATGACCTGGCCGTCATCAGGCAAGGCCAGCGCCGTAACCAATGTGCTGTAGCCAGTGAATACGCCAATTTCAAGCGTACGTTTCGCGCCCAGCATTTGCACCAACAACGATAACAACGCGCCTTGTTCCGAAGCCGATTGCATTCCGGCTTCGGGCAGGGAATCGGTCTCGTGGCGCAGCCGTTGCACTACGTCAGGCTCGCGCAGTGAGACGGAATAGATGTAACCCAGCATCTGCGCGCTGACGCCAGGGTGTTGCATCGGGTCTTTCATTATTTTTTCGTATTCCTCGCGACGGTTTCGATCCATACATCCGGGGTAATAAAACTGCCGCCCCAGACTTTGAGTTCGGCGGGCAAGCCTACCGCTTTGATCGCGGCGACATCTTTGCCTTCACCCAGATGCTTGCGCACAAACGCCGTCGCATCTACCACGCCCTTGTGCAGTTGCTTCAGATCGTCGAGCGAAGCTATACGCCCGTGGCCGGGGATGATTTTGATGTCGGCGGGCAGCTTGCCGATGATTGCCGCGATGTTCCTGATCCAGCCGTCAGCGCTGCCGCCCGCGCCATTGTCAATGTAAGGGAAACTGCCGGTCATCATGTGATCGCCCAGATGGACTACGTTGGAAGTCTTGAACCAGATGATGCCGTCGCCATCGGTGTGGCCGTTGGGATAATGAATCGCCTGAATCTCTTCTCCGTTGAAATGTACGCTCAAGGTTTCGTCGAACGTGATGACCGGCAAGGCCATACGACGCAGCGACTCATTCGCCGCGAGACGTTTGCGTACGTTGCTCTGCGCGACAATCGTAGCCGTTTCGCCAAAGACTGCGTTCCCGCCCGTGTGGTCGCCGTGATGGTGAGTATTGAGTACGAAGCGCAAGCGCCCTTGCGTCAGCTTTTCGAGTGCGGCTCTGATCTTTTCGGCGAGCGGAGCGAACTGGTCGTCTACGATCAAGACGCCGTCAGGGCCGACCGATACGCCGATATTCCCGCCAGAGCCTTCGAGCATGTAAACGTTGCCCGCAACTTTCGTCGTTTTGATTTCGACTTTGGAAAAATCTTGCTGTTGGGCAAAGGCGTTGACGGTAAAGACCATCAACAGGAAAAGAGAAAGGGTGAATTTACGGAGCATGGTTTTGTTTTTCCTTGATGGGGTTGCAGTCATTGAAGCAGTTTTTCTGTGCGGCAGAGCCGCGCAGAGGTCTCGCCAAATTAGTCACCTGCTTGCGCCAACGCATTTGTGGCAACAGGTTGATAACTTTCGCTGGCAGCTTCGGCCAGCACGTTCGGAATTACGCCGCGTGAGGCATCCGTTACGTCGCGCATGCGATTGGTCGGGACGATTTCGAGCAGGCGTTTATTGATGCGTTGCAATCGTTCAGCGCCGAGTGCTTGCCGCGAATCAGGCAGATTTTCTTTCGACGGTTGAATCGTTCCACTGGCTTGCAACGCGGCGCGATCAATCAGTGTGATGTCGCGCGCGCGCATATTTAGTTGTAACAAGTCGCCAGTTTGCAGGTAAAGAATGCCGCCGCCGCGTTTGGCTTCGGGGGTGAGGTGGCCGATGGCTGCGCCGTAACTGACGCCGGAATAGCGTCCGTCGGTAATCAGCACCGTCAGCCGTTTCAACGTGCGGTTGGCATTGATGTATTGCATCGGCGTGAACATTTCGGGCATGCCATACGCCTCAGGCCCTTGTCCGCTGATGACGATGCCGAACTTGACGATCTTTTCTTTCAGTAACAATTCAAACAGGCTCTCGCGCGAAAGGTTGGCCGGAATGACAAAATCGGGCGCGTTGTGTGCGGCGATGCGCAACAGGTCGGCTTGCGTCAGGTTCTGATTCGCAATCACCTGATCAAGATAATGATCGTCAAGCAGCATCCGATTGCCTTCCGCTTCGTTCTCGAAATAGAGAACAACGGCGAGTTTGGTGTCGAATTCGTCGAGCTGCGCTGTAGTCATGCCGCTGATTTTGACGACGGCGGAATCGAAAAAATTGCTAGTCAGCACGTCTACGCCACTGAAGGGGCGGCGCGGATTGCTTAACACAATCGGGTTATTTGTGACGCCTGCGGCGGCGAGATTGGTCGTATCGCTCAACCGTTCGCGCCACGTTTGGCCTGTCATTGTAGGTGCATCAAGCATCATCGGTACGTTGTTGCGCGTGAGTTCATAGATGACGGTTTCGAGGCCGCGAATCTGTCCGGCGCAACATTGCTGGGCGAATTCAAAAATTGTGCGGCCTTGCGTCAGGCTGTAATCAAACAGGTCGGGAATCGGCGTGACGCGATGGATGCGGCTGTAATCGTGAATCGAAAACTCTATGCCCGCCGCGATGATGCAGGCGATCATGTGCATCATCAGATTGGTCGAACCGCCCGTCGTTGAATAAACGCGAATGGCGTTTTCGAGGTTGCGCTTGACCAGATTACTGACCGAAAACTCAGGGTCATTGCAAATCCTGAAAAGCGCGTCTACGGCCAGATTGACTTGTTCCTGATTGGGCGGCGAGGTCAGCAATTCGAGCGCGGGATGCACCATCCCAAACGCCGCCATCAGATGCCGCGAAGAGTTGCCCGTACCGTTAAACGCGCAAATTCCTCCTTTGCTGTCACAGGTGCTGACGGCCAATTGCTTTTCGATGTCTTTGTGTTGATCGGTGGTAAGCAAGTTCGCAGAGACGGCGCGTGCGAGTACGCCTTGAAAGGCTTGATTCGACGAACATTGCAACACATAAGCCATCGCGTCGCGCAAATCGTCGGCAATCGCCGCCTGATTTTCGTTCTCGGCTTTGACCGCCAGGCTTTCAATTTGATTGCGCAATCCGTCAGGAATCGTGCCGCCTTTGAGTACGTGCGAAGGTGCGAAGGTGGCGAAGACGTGCGCGTCGCCGCGTGCCTGGCGCGTGACATCAAGCGTTGCCAATGCCGCGAGCGCCGCCGTCGGCTGTTTGTCGCAACCTTGAATGACGAAGGCTCCGTGATAGCTTTGGGCTTCCATCTGGTTGACGATCATTTGCGTCATCGCATTGCGCGATTCGAGCGAATAAGACATTCCGACGAACGATTGCGCTGTGCCGTCGCACAGCACGGGCGTCGAGAACGCGAAGGGCACTCCGCCGTTTTGCCAGATGCGCACTGCCGCGTGCGCCGTCGTCTGGTAATCCATGATGTGCGCCGGATGGTCGGGCGATCCGCCGATGATGGCGATGCGCGGCGCGTTGTTGTCTAAACGATTGACGATTTCGGTGAGCGAGTAATCAAGGTCGCGTACGTTTAACAATAACTTTGCGCGGTCGAGAATTCCGGCGACGCAAATAGGTTCGTTGGCTTTGCCTTGCACTTCGTGGTGATAGGGGTTGTCGCCGCGCGTGATGCGAATGAAGTCAGTCATTGGGATGAATACTCCTGCAAAAAGAAGGTGGATGGTTGGGAAACGGAAGTATCAGCCGCGTGCTAAGAAATGGCAACGGCAGCAGCTTGTTTAAGTATCGCAATGACTTATCAGTACAATCTAAGAATTTTATGAAACTGACTTCCGCCCGGTTTCGTCTATTCGGGGCAGTGCGCAATCAGCGCCGGTCGTTCTAACCTAGACAATGGCAAATGGAACGAATCCCCAGAAAGATGGACGGAGAAGGATTTTCGGAGATAACGAATTATGATTGAGCGAAATAAAAGGACTCACCACATGCAAACTTTACGTCAGGTTCTCGCTTTGGCTTTGACGCTGCTGGTTTTGAGCGCATCGGCTTGGGCACAAAACGTCACCTTACGCGGCAACGTTGCCGATGAAGTGGACGCCGTCATTCCGGGCGCGTTAATTACGCTGACCGACGACAAGGGCAAAGAGCGGACTGCGACGACTGACGCGGCGGGCTTTTTCGTGTTCAACAACGTCTCGCCCGGCACTTATGTCGTGGTCAGTTCATTCACGGGTTTCAATCCGAGCTTGATGAAGGACGTGAAAGTACCGACACCTTCGCCGCTCAAGATCAGGCTTACTGTCGCGCTGGCGGAACAGACGATTACGACCACGCTCAATGAAGCTGCCAACAACGTCGAACCCGATGGCAACATGACAGCGACCGTGCTGGGCGAAGAGTTCATTCAAAACCTGCCCGACAACGAAGACGATTTGCGCAATTACTTGAACGCACTAGCTGGCCCCGGCGCAGGCAACGGACAAGGCGCGCAAATTATTGTGGATGGTTTTCAAAACAATCAGCGGCTGCCTCCGAAAGAAGCGATCATGCAAATTCGCATGAACCAGAACCCTTTCTCGCCTGAATTTTCGAGCAACGGTTCAAACCGCATCGAAATCATCACGCGTCCAGGTTATGGCGATTGGCGCGGCAATCTGGGCTGGAACTTCCGCAGTTCTTCGCTGAATGCGCGCAACGCTTTTGCGCTTACTCGTCCTGAGTTGTTGTCAAATAACATCAATTACTTTTTGGGCGGGCCGATTCTGAAGAAAAAACTTTCGGTCAACTTCTTTGGCAACCGCTCCAACGCCAGCGGCAGCACTAACACTTTCGCTAAAACGCTAGACGGAAACTTCATCACCAACGTGCCGAATGAATCGGTAAATACGTTTTTCGGCCAACGTGGCGATTATCTGATTAGCAAAAACAGCACATTGAATTTTGGCTACACCTATAGTCGTTCTGAAAGCATTAATCAGGAGTTTGCATCAGGTGGTGGCGGTCGGTTTGCGTTCTTTGGTGGTGGCGGCGGTGGTGGTGGCGGTGGCGGTGGTTTTGGCGGCGGCGGTGGAACTAACATCCGCCTGCCTGAAAGCGCCTCGAATGGTAATAACAACAGCCACAACATTCGCGTCGGCAATACCTGGGTGGTTAACGCAAAGATGTTGCACGAAACGCGCTTTCAATATCAACGCAGCGGTCGTTCTCAAACGGCGGTAGGCAGTGGGTTGGCAATCACGGTGCTTGATTCGTTCATTGGCGGCGGCTCGACATGCTGCCCCAGCCGCTCGACTAACGAGAACATCGAATTTCAAGATTACGTGACTTACACCACCAAAGGCAGCAAGCACACGATCAAAGGCGGCTTGCAGATGGAATGGGATCGCATCGGCGATTTGAGCCAAAGCAATTTTAACGGATCGTTCACGTTCTCAAATCTCGACAATTACCGGGCGGCGCTGGCAAGCGTTGGCACTGACCCCAATAGCATTCCGCTCTATGTTGATCCGAACGCAGCAGTGAAAGTCGTAGACCCGCGCCGCGCCTTGCAATTCACGCTCAATCAGGGGACTTCTGCCATTAACTATTCGATGTTTCGTGGTTCGTGGTTCGTCAATGACGACTGGCGCATTAGCCCGACGGTGACTTTTTCTTATGGCGTGCGCCACGAGTTTCAGCAATATCTGCAAGATAAGATCAACTTCGCGCCACGCTTCGGCTTGGCTTGGTCGCCTTTCAAAAGCCGCAAGACGACGTTTCGTTTCGGCGGCGGCGTGTTTTATGACCGGTTACGCACGAATCAGTATGAAAACTCGATTCGTTTTGCAGGTCAGTTGCAACAAAGTTTTACGGTTCAGAACGCCATCTTTGGTCGCACTTTAGCTGAAACACTGGCGCGCAATACGCTGTCGGCGAATCGTGCCAACACGACGACGCGTCCGCTGGCGTCTGATTTGAAAGCTCCTTACGACCTTAACGGCAGTGCCTCGATTGAGCAACAGTTGCCCAAAGGTTTGATCGGCAGCTTCACTTACAATTTTTCGCGCGGCATCAATCAATTTCGCACCCGCAATATCAATGCGCCCTTTTTGGTGAACGGCGTGCAAACATTCCCGTTCCCCGCCTTGGGCGGCGCGCAAGTGCTGCAAGTCGAATCTTCGGCGATCAACGAAAACAATCGCTTGAGCTTCCAACTTAATCGGCGGATGGGGAAAGTGATGGCCTTTGGCGGTTACACGCTGGGCTGGTCAAAATCGAATGGCGACGGCGTTCCGGCAGATAGCTATAATCTGGTGAACGAGTGGGGACGCGCTTCGTTTGATCGGCGGCATAATTTCAATGTCGGCAGTTTCCTGACTTTGCCGAAAAACTTCCGCTTGAACTTTACCGCGTTCGCGTCGAGCGGCTCGCCCTTTAACATCACGACTGGACGAGACGACAACGGCGACCGTTCGATTACGGATCGTCCGCTGGGTGCGGATGGCAAGCCGATTCAACGTAATTCAGACCTGTTGCCCAGCATGTATGCCCAATTCGGCACTCGCATGATTTGCCCTCCGGGTCAAAACTGCACTTTGACAGTCAGCAACCCTAATCCGGCGAAGCAGGTTTTATTGACGGACTTCTTGCGACAGGCTTACCCCAACGGCGTAAGTGCCCAAAGCCCCGGCGTATTTGATCTTTCAGGTTCGTTGAGCAAAACGATTGGTTTTGGCAAACCCAAAACCAGCGTAGCGCAAGCTGGTCAACCGGGCGGTGATCAAGGCGGACGCGGTGGCGGTGGCGGCGGACGCGGCCCTGGTGGCCCCGGCGGTGGTGGCGGACGTGGCGGTGGTGGCGGCTTTGGCGGTGGTGGTGGTGGTCCGATGGGGATGGGCGGTGGTGAATCATCCCGTTACTCGCTGACCTTTACGGTCAATGCCAGCAACCTGTTAAATCGCGTTAATTTCGGCAGTTACAGCGGCACGCTCGGTTCGTCATTTTTTGGCATTCCAAACAATGCGAACTCTGCTCGTCAGGTAGACATCAGCGTACGCTTCGGATTCTAACTTCCGTTTCAGCGCATGGGATTCTCCCCTATTCAAACAGCAACGCCCAACCAGTGAGGCCTAGGCTTCCCGGTTGGGCGTTGCTGTTTATTCCGATTGTCTAATGGTGCCAGGTGTTAGAGATGCCAGGTGTTAGAGATGCTAGGTGTTAGAGATGTTAGTCACACGAACGTAACTTGAAACACGCACCAAATGTGACATGAAAAGCAAAAAATGTGACATGAAAAGCAAAAAGCCGCTTGCGCGGCTTTTACAGGTGCTTAATTTTTGGCTCCTCAGGTAGGAGTCGAACCTACAACCCCTCGGTTAACAGCCGAGTGCTCTGCCATTGAGCTACTGAGGAGCATTGGAAAGCTCCAGAAACGAAGCCGGAAAATAAACCAGCAAGTGCAGTCTGTCAACCGCTACGACGGGAAATTTTCCGGCACAAAAATTGGAGGCGGCGATCGGAATCGAACCGATGGATAAAGGTTTTGCAGACCTCTGCCTTACCACTTGGCTACGCCGCCCGATGAGGTTCAAAAAATCCAAAAATTAATTAATGAATCAGTCGCTTCATCAAGAGTAGTCATAATTCCACACGGCCTTTCGTCTCGTCAACCCTCTTGTTTTCAGGTTGCGTGAGGATTGGGTACACTCCGTTGCAATGACTTTCCTATCGTTGATTCAACAAAATCTGAAGCATTACTGGCGCACCAATCTGGCCGTCGTCTTGGGCGTAGCCACCGCTGTCGCAGTCCTCGCGGGTGCGTTGCTGGTTGGGGCTTCCGTACGTGGCAGCTTGCGCGATCTGGCTTTGCAACGGCTGGGCAAAACCGACTTTGTCATCGCGGGCAATAATTTTTTCCGCGAAGCCCTGGCGATGGATATGCGGCAGCATCCTGAGTTCGCCGCGAACTTTGCCGGAGCCGCGCCGCTCATCGCCCTGCCCGCCATCGTCACGCACGGTGACAGCAACGCGCGCGCAGGCAACGTGATGCTTTATGGCGTGAACGATCAGTTCTGGCAATTCCACGGCGTCAATCGCCCCTCAGCAAATGAAGCAGGCAACGAGGAGGACGCGCTGGTTAGTCCTGCGTTAGCGCGCGAGCTTACCGCCAAGCCGGATGACACATTGGTCATTCGCATCGAAAAGCCTTCGGCCATTCCGCTCGAATCGTTGCACGGACGCAAGGATGAAGCCGGAACTACGTTGCGGTTGAGCCTGCGTGAAGTGTTGCCCGCCGAACAGATGGGCGAGTTTTCGTTACGTCCGCAGCAAGGCGCAGTGCGTGCCATATTTGTTTCGCTCAAGAAGCTGCAAAAAAATATCGCGCAGGAAGGGAAGGCGAATACGCTGTTGCTGGCGGCGAAATTAGGGAAGGACGCTTCAGTTGCACAAGTTGAAACCATGCTGAAACAACAGTTTCAGCTAGCTGATTTAGGGCTGAAGACGCGCGCTTTGCCTGACCGATCCATTCATGTGTTGGAAAGTGAAAGTGCTTTGCTGAACGACGCTGCGGTATTGAAAGCCAGACAGTCCGCAGATGAAATGAAGCTGCCTGCGGCGCAGGTGTTGACCTATCTAGCCAATAGCATTCGTACGGCAACGCGTGAAGTTCCTTATTCGCTAGTGACGGCGTTGGATGATGCGGGGCTGACTTATTTGCTGGGTCAAAACCAATCGTTGCCCAAAGAAAATGAAATTCTGCTCAACGATTGGGCGGCGCGCGATTTGGGCGCGAAAGCAGGAGACAAAATTACGCTCAGTTATTTTGTTTGGCAGGACAGCGGCCAACTGATTACGCATAACGCAGACTTTACGCTAAGCGCCACGCTTCCTTTACGCGGTGTTGCGCTGGATCGTGCTTATGCGCCCGATTATCCGGGTATCACTGACAGCAATAGTTTGGCGGATTGGGATCCGCCTTTCCCGATTGAACTCCAACGAGTGCGCCCGGTTGACGAAGATTATTGGAAGCAATATCGCACGACGCCGAAGGCCTTTATTCGATTAGCGGATGGACAAAAGCTGTGGGCTTCGCGCTATGGCAAGGTCACGTCGTTACGTTTGTTGCCCAGCGGCGGAAGCGAAGACGCGGGCAGGGAATGGGAACGGCAGTTACGTGCCAATCTCACGCCTAACGAAACAGGCTTGGCGGTGATGTCGGTAAAAACCGATCAACAACAAGCCGCGCGCGGCGCCACAGATTTTGGCGAATACTTCAGCTATTTCAGTTTCTTCCTCGTCATCTCGGCGTTGCTGCTGACTGGATTGTTTTTCAAGCTCGGCATCGAACAACGGCTGCGCGAAATCGGCTTATTGCAAGCGTTAGGTTTTACGCCCGCGCAAGTGCGTTCGCTCTTTTTGCGCGAAGGTTTGTTGTTAGCGGTCATCGGCAGTTTGTTAGGTCTATTGGGCGCGCTAGCTTATGGCGCGCTGATTATGTGGGGCTTGTGTACATGGTGGGTCGGCGCAGTGGGTACGACGCTGTTGCGGTTGCACGTAGCGCCTTCGGCACTGTTAATCGGCTTGGTGTCGGGCATCGTGACAGCACTGGGTGTGGTTTGGTGGACGCTGCGTTCGTTGCGGAACGCAGCGCCGCGTTCTTTGCTGTCAGGCGCGACAGAAAATGTTTCGACCACGCCGCAAGCCAAAAGGCGAAACATTCGCTGGTTGGCGGCGGCGGGCTTCGGTGGATTGGCACTGCTGTTGTTGATCCTTTCGGCTAGTAAAACGATGGATGCCACGGGCGGATTTTTTGGCGCTGGCTTTTGTTTGTTGATCGCGGCGTTATGCGGATGGTCAGTGTGGTTACGGCAGCCGCGCACTCGTGCAGTGCAAACCAATGGATGGCAAGGCGTGACGCAGTTGGGCTTTCGCAACGCCACGGTGCGCGCCGGGCGCAGCGTGTTGTGCATCGCGTTGATCGCTTCGGCCAGTTTCATCATCGTCGCCGTAGACGCTTTTCGCCGTGACGGGCACGCCAACGTGAACGATAAAAAATCCGGCACGGGCGGCTTTGCCTTGTATGCCGAATCGTTGCTGCCGTTGGTGCGCGACCCGAACAGTGCGCAAGGCCGTGATGAACTGAACCTCAATGACGACGCGCTCAAAGGCGTCAATTTCACGCGCTTTCGCTTGCGACCGGGAGACGACACGAGTTGCTTGAATCTTTACGCGCCGCGCAATCCGCGCATCCTTGGCGTGCCGAATGAGTTCATTCAGCAAGCCCGTTTCACGTTTGCTTCGTCGTTGGCGCAAACGCCGGAAGAGAAAGCCAATCCGTGGTTCTTGCTGAACGCTTCATCAAATCTCAAATTTGAAATTCCAGTAATTGGAGATGCCAATTCACTGACATATGTCTTACACAA
>JANNUY010000629.1:0-2879 GCA_031414155.1 Acidobacteriota bacterium | reverse complement strand
GAGAGCGCGCCGCAATGAACCAAGATCGCTGTGCCTGCGCGTTCGCTGGCGAGTGCGACGAGGGCGCGAACCGTTTCGTTATCCGCCATTGAGAAATGAAACATCGCGGGGAACAGACACACGACGCGCAGGTGCAATTCGTCAAAGGCGCGGCGTGTGCGTTCGACGGCATCTGGCTGATGTGGGTTGACGAAAAATCCACCGTAAAGTCTTCCAGAAGTTGTGGCAGAAACAGCCGCCGCAATTGAGTCTTCGTCGTTGGGTACGCTTGCCATCAGCATCGCGGCGGCGACTTGGTGGCGGTTGAGTTCGGCTTGCCAGTGTTGCGCGAGTTCAGCCGGACTCTCAGGCGGCATCGTCCAACCAGTCATCGTCGCAACTTGCGCGAACGCATCTTCAGCTTGTGACAGCGCAGGCGATTGCCCGATCAAGGTTTGAAAGAAACGCCGCGAGAAAAAATGCGTATGCGCATCACAGATTTCGAGTTCGCCGAAAGGCGTAGGTCTTTTCATAGTTAAAGCATTCTTTGGACAAAGGAATGAAGCAAAGGAATAGACCTGACAGGCCATCAGTCATTTAGGTTGAACACAGATAATAACTGCCACGATCAAGCCATTCCTCTGCGGTTATTCCCTTGTATTTTTCTCTGGTCATTGATTGGTGATGACGACGCGTTGCATTACGTCGTCGCGCGTGAGGCGATCTACGACATTCATGCCTGCGACGACCTGGCCGAACACCGTGTAGCCACCATCCAGATGCGGTTGCGGTGCGTGCGTGATGAACCACTGGCTGCCGCCCGTATCCTTGCCCGACAACGCCATTCCCAACGCGCCGCGTCCGTAAGGCCGCTGATTGATTTCACAACGAATCGCATAACCCGGCCCGCCATCGCCCGTGCCGCGCGGGTCCCCGCCTTGAATGACGAAGTGGGGGACTACGCGATGAAACGTGAGGCCGTTGAAATAGCCCTTGCGCGCCAGCGTGACGAAATTGTTTACCGTCAGCGGCGCGTATTGCGGAAAGAGTTCGAGCTTGATCGTGCCTTTCGCCGTCGTGATGGTGGCAAAGAGTTTCTGTTGAGAAGCGGCGACACGTTGATAGAAAGCCGCCGTGCGTCCGGTTTGTACGGTGCCGATGGCTGCGCTGAAATCGCCCGCGTCGAGTTGCTTGAGCAAGTTGACGGCATGGCGGCGTACCAGATGATCGCGGTCTTTGAGCGAAGTCTTGATGGCTTCGATAGCAAGCGGCGTTTTGTATTTGGCGAGGGCGGAAAGGAAGGCGAGCTTGGCGTCGTTCTCTGAATCGGCTGCACTTTTCGCTAACGCTACGATGAGCGCAGCCTGATTCAATTCGACTTCTTTGAGGGCTAAGAGCGACGCAGCAGTAGCGCGAATATGCAAGTCTGAAACGGTGAGCTCTTGTCGCAGGATTTCTTCGATGCCTTTGACTTGTAACTTGGTAGCCGCACGCAACATTTCAGGTATCGCTTTTACGAACTTCAAATGGTTGGAAGGTTTCTGAAGGTATGCCAGCCAATAGGCTGCCCAGTATTCTGAGCCGCTTCGATTTTGTTCCGGTGCGGCAGCCAGTCCTTTCGCTAAATTGACGATACCGCGCCAGTCGCGTGGCATTGTCTCAGCAATAAATTCAGCCGAGTATGAATAAACCTCGTCCAAGCTGCCCAAAGCGATTTCTATCTCAGCGTACTTCCACTGCCCAAATTTCGCTTGAGCGCCTTTCAGCACCTTCTGTGCCTGTTTCGCTTTCAACGTAATCAAGGCCGCCGCCGCTTCGAGCAACACGTTGATCGAACTGGCGCGATAAGGTTCAAACAGTTGAATGAGCGGTTCGATGGCGCGCGGGTCGTTGAGTTGCGCGAGCGAACGAATCGCGGTGATTTCGACTTCGGTGGCTTTGTCGTTGAGCGAATTGATGAGCGGCTCGACGGCGCGCGGGTCGTTGCTCACGCCCAAGGCGCGCACGGCATTGGCGCGTACGTCGTTGAAGCTGTTGTTTTCACTGAGTGAGGCGATCAGTGCGGGTACGGCTTCGTTGATGGGCAGCCGCAAGCGCGAGAGTGCGTTGGCGGCTTGCGCGCGAATCTCAGGTTCGTATGATTGCAACTGTTGGGTGAGCGGCGCGACCGCCAGCGGTGAACGCAAACGCAACAGAGCCGTAATGCACCAGCCCGCAGCGGCCAGTTGCGAAGGTGATAGTTTATCCGTTGGCGTAGGCAACAGCTTGATGATGGCTTGGCTGGCGCGGTCGAGCGTAGCTTGTCCGATGAGCGGAAGGTTGGCGGCAACGCTGCCGATTTTGCCGAGGGCTTCGGCGGCGCGGGCGGCTTCGGCGTCGAGGTGATTGTGGCGCGCGATTTCGGCGAGCAGAGGCGCGAAGGCTTGCGCGCTTTCGATTTCGCCGAGCGCGAAAATCACAAGCGGACGCCCGACCTCGTCTTTGTATTTTTCGAGATAGTCAAGCAACGGAGCTACGCCGCGCGCGTCACCGATGCGCCCCAACGCCGTGATGGCGCGATGGCGTACGATAGGCGAAGCGTGTTTGAGCAGCTTGAATAATTCGTCCCCGTTGAGGTTGCGTTCGTCTTCAAGTTGCAGAATACGTGCTTGCAATTTGAGCGGTAGGGTTTGCGCAAACGCATTGACGGCGAAAACGCAAAGCAAAATGATCTGCAAGAAGTATCGCATAAAGGGTTTTTCTGCGCGGCACAGCCGCAAGAAGATTTGAATAATTTACTGGCCTGCGGCATTAGAGGTTTTCTTCGCCTCGGCAACCATTTTTTCTACGTCAGCCAGCAAGCGCTTCGCGTCGTAAACGATGCCGTCCTTGATCGTGTATTTCACGCCGCCTACGCGCTC
>JANNUY010000628.1:0-4345 GCA_031414155.1 Acidobacteriota bacterium | reverse complement strand
GCGAACCTCGGCGCGATAGGTGAGTCCAGGTTCTAAGCGAAACTGTGGCTCGAACCCCAACACGCCGTCAGTCAAACGATAAGCGCCAAGCATCGGCACGTCTGCATTTTCGGTATAAACCGCTAACAGCTTTTGCCACTGCGGGGTTTGCCACCGCACTCGTCGCAGGCGTTGCAAGGTAGCGGCGGGCAAGCCTGTGACTTCAACGATTACCTTGCTGCCAGTTGGCGTCCAACGCAGCGCGACGGTTTGTGCAGGTGCGGCCAGCGCGCACATCAATAAAGCGGCGAAGGGACAAAGAAGCCTGAACAGCTTCTTTGTCCCTTCTTTGTTGAGATTGCAATATTGCCCCATGGTCATTAAGGCAAGGGCAGTGTTTCGAGGTTCATTGCGCCCGCTTCGGTGCGACGCACAACGATTGCGTTCTTGGCATCGAAGCGTTCGAGTTGATCTACGCCTTTCCACGCTTCAATGGTTTCATAAGTCAGTCCCTGCTTGTCGGCCACTGGCGCAGTGATGCTTGCTGCACCAGCGATGTTTTCCGTCGTGATTTTCATCACGCCGCGGCTGCTGTTCGCCATCAACAGATAACGCTTGCCGTCGCGTTCATAAACGATCATATCCAGCGGACGATTGCGGTTGCCGAGTTCGGCAATGGTTTTGCCTTTCAGTTTCGCCCCAGCTTTCAACTCGCTGAGCGAGAATTGCACGAGCGGCGTACAGGTATAAGCCGCCAGCAAGTGGTCTTCTTTGCCGATCTTGAACGGAGCAAAGGTGCGAACTGGAGCGCGCGTTTCAAAGCGACCATGCGCGCCGTGATAGATTTCTATGCTCGCGCCGTTTTCGACGGCTTTGAAGGGAAACGGAACAGCACGCAACGCCGAAGCGAATTCTTCATTCGCCAATCCCGCAACGAGTACGCGACCATCAACGAACGCGAGATCGGTGATGGATTCGCGGCGCGGATTGCTTTGGCGATTGCCTTCGCCGACCGTTTTGTCTACGGGCGCATCAGGCAAAGCCGCGACAGAGTATTTCACGTTGTCGAGCGCGACGATTTCGAGCTTGCCATCGGTTTTGACGCGTACGATGGCCGGCACAGCTTCGGGGCCGCGTCCGCGTGAAACCGCCAGATAAGCGTTATGCGACAGCGGATTGATCGCCAGGTCTTCGATCAAAATTTGATCGGCGCTCGTACCCAGCAACGCCGCAATTTTTTGATTGATGCCTTCGACCTTGAGCGGAGCCGCGTTGCTCGCTTTTAGATCGCCGGTCGCAATCGCTACGATGGCGGCGGCTTTGGTGTCAGCCACAAAGAGGATACCGTCAGGCCCAAAAGCCAGTGGCCCCGCCGATTTTAATTCCACCTTGCCGTTCGCCATACCTTCCGTCCAGGTATTAGCTAACGCCGTTTGCAGTGCAGCGCAGCAAAGCGCCCCCGTGAGTACTAATGACAGAACCAGAGAAAATCGTTTCATGCGAAAACTCCTTTCGGAAATGAGCCGACACCGTTTTGCCCGTAAGAGTTCGGGTTAGTTGCAAGGCGGTATCAGGCTGAAAATTTGGATTGTGCGAAGCTAAAGACGCTAACCAATGCATACTGGTTTCGCGTTTGATGAAATGACGAAATACCCTAGAAAGCAAACGTTGTGGGATTTTGTCACAAGCGGTGGAGCTAGCGGCGAAACGTGCGGCGCGCGGGGGCTAGGCTGAGGTGCTGCAATTCTTCCTGCAACAATTCGACGAAGCGTGTTTCTGACAGATTGGCTTTGCGGCGTTGATTGGTTTGCGGAAAGAGTTTGGTCCAACCGAGGGCGGGCGGCGCAGGCAATTCTTCGCTGCCACGGATGGCCACCGCCGCGCGATATTGCGTATCTTTCGGATTCAAATCGTAAGCCGCGCGCAGATGTTCGCGGGCTTCCGGCGTACGTTTCACTTGCCAATACATCCACCCCAGGCTGTAAAGCGCGGCATCGAATTCGGGGTCGAGGCGCACGGCTTTTTGCAAGTGGCGAAGCGCCTGATCTACGCGGCCTTTTTCCCAATACATGCGGCCAACCAGATAATGCATTTCAGGCACGGGTTTGAGCGTGAGCGCGCGTTTCATATGCGTCAGCGCATCGGCCAGCTTGCCTTCGAGCGCAAACAGGCGACCGAGTCCGTAATGCGCCGCGAACGAGTCTTCATCTAGTTCGACGGCTTGTTCTAAATGACTGCGCGCCGCTTCGGTTTGGCCGCTGTCGCCTTCGAGCAAACCTAATAAAAGCTGCGCGCCGAAATTCGTTTTTTGCAGCGTCAGCGAACGTTGTAAGTAACTCGTCGCGTCATCCGGCTTGCCCATTTGGAAAAGGTATTGACCGATGGTGAAGCAGAGTTCGGCGTTGTGTTCGTCAAGAGCGAGAGCCTTTTCGAGCATGCGCAAGCCGCGACGCGCGCGACCTTCGCCAATGAGCAGCGTGCCTTCTTCGATCAGGTCAATGAATTGTTCGCGTTGTTCGTGTTGGGTGCCGCGATAGGCCGCGATGATTTGATCGCAGCGTTCGTCCACCCGCTCGCGTTCGGCGGTTTCTTCGTAATGGCGCGCGACTCGGCTGCGCCAACGGCTTTCGAGCGTGAGCGGGTCAATGGTACGCGTTTCGGTGAGAATCTCGGTCAACGATTCGAGCATCATGTGATCGAAAAAACTACCGGTGGCCTGTTGCTGTGCGAGTTCCAGCAATTGTTCAAAGCGGTTATTGGCTCGCAACACAGCGGTTTCGAGCAGGCTAATGCGTTCGAGCAGATGCTCTTCGAAAATATGCTCGTGCATGAAAAAAGCCGCGTCACCCTCTTTGGCGACGAGCATCAGCCGCGTACCGCACGATTCGCAGTATTCAAACTCTTCTGGATTCGCTTGTTTGCAACGTTGACAGTAAATCATCGGTTGTCGGTTGTCGGTTGTCGGTTGTCGGAATTGTTTTACCGACTACTGGCAACCGAACGCTTTATCTTTCTACTGCGAGAGCGACGGCGTTGCCGCCGCCTAAACATAAACTGACGATGCCGCGCTTGGCATTGCGCTTTTGCATTTCGTGCAACAACGTCACCAGTACGCGCGCCCCAGATGCGCCAATGGGATGGCCGAGCGCGACGGCTCCGCCATTGACGTTTACTTTGTTTGGGTCGAGTTCGAGTTGTTGAATCAGCGCGACCGATTGCGAAGCGAAGGCTTCATTCAATTCAAACAAGTCTACGTCAGCAAGTTTCCAGTCGGCTTTGGCTGCGACTTTTTTGACCGCTTCGACCGGAGCCATCATTACGAGTTTAGGCTCAATGCCTGATGTGGCTTGCGCGACGATGCGTGCGAGCGGAGTGCGATTCAATTTGTTCGCCGTCGCCAGCGAAGTCACGACCAACGCCGCCGCACCATCATTGATTGTCGAAGCGTTGCCCGCCGTCACTGTGCCGTCTTGGCGAAACGCAGGCTTGAGTTTGGTCAATGATTCCAGCGACGAATCGGCGCGCGGGCCTTCGTCGGTGTCGAAAATAATCGCATCGCCTTTGCGTTGCGGAATTTCTACGCGACAGATTTCGTCTTTGAATTTGCCTGCTGCGATGGCGGCGACGGCCTTGGCTTGTGAACTCACGGCGTAATCATCTTGCATCGCGCGCGTCACGCCGTAACGCTCCGACACGACTTCGCCGGTTTCGCCCATGTGCCAGTTGTCAAAGGCGCACCACAATCCGTCATGCACCATCGAGTCAATCACCGCGCCGTTGCCCATCCGATAACCATCGCGCCCTTGCATCAACAGATAAGGCGCATTGCTCATTGATTCCATCCCGCCCGCGACGATGATTTCGTTGTCGCCCAGCGCAATTGATTGCGCGGCGAGCATCACGGCTTTCAACCCTGAACCGCACACTTTGTTGATCGTGAGCGCCGCAACTTTGTCAGGGATGCCCGCTTTCAACGCCGCCTGCCGCGCGGGATTTTGTCCAAGTCCGGCTTGCAAGACGTTGCCTAGAATCACTTCGTCCACTTTCGCGGCGTCAATGCCTGCGCGTTCGATGGCGGCGCGAATGGCAATGCTGCCGAGTTGCGGCGCGGTGAACGGTTTCAACGCGCCTTGAAACTTGCCGATGGCAGTGCGCGTGGCGCTGATGATGACGGCTTCATTAAGCATAGGGAGCATGGTGTTTACTTCTCCGAAAAGGAATCACGTTAAGAGGCTGCGATTATAGTCTTGCGTTGAAAGCCGTCAACGAGTCTTCAAGGTACGCGCGCGTGGCCCCCCGGGGCGTGAAAAGCAGGGCGCCGGGGCCCGGGCGGCCCCCAAGAGGCACAATCAAACGCGCAAAAACA
>JANNUY010000627.1:0-10188 GCA_031414155.1 Acidobacteriota bacterium | reverse complement strand
CAACGATTGCCTGCGAGGGCGCAGGCGCACCCAGAGCTTATGAAAACCGATAATATTTCTCCTAACGATTTACACGGCGTTTTTTCTGTCCCACCACTTGCGCGCAATCACGACGCGCAACGTACTTTGAACTTTGCCGAGAACGACAAGGTCGTACGCCACATCGCTTCAGGCGGTGTGACGCGCTTTTTATATGGCGGCAATGCGTTTCTCTATCACATTTCGCTGCGCGATTACGCCGAATTGCTCGAATGGATGGCGAGTTATGACGAGCCTGATTACTGGATGATTCCGAGTTTCGGGCCTTCGTTCGGACGCGCGCTCGATCAGGCCGAATTGTTGCGCAAGTATAAGTTTCCGACTTCGATGCTGTTGCCGTGCGCCGATCCGCGCGATGCGACGGGGCTTGAACGCGGCATCCGCGAAATTGCCGACGCCGTAGGCACGCCGCTCGTGCTTTATCTCAAAGACGAAAGCAATTTCGGCGCTGACAAAGAAGCCGGTCTCGACGCAGTAGCCCGTCTCGTCAATGACGGCCTATGTTCGTGGATCAAATACGCCGTCGTGCGGCAAGACCCGCGCGAAGACGCTTATCTCGACTCGCTATTGAAACGTGTTTCGCCTGACATCGTGGTCAGCGGCATCGGCGAACGTCCGGCGATTGTGCATTTGCGTGATTTTGGCTTGGCGGGTTTCACGACCGGCACGGGCTGCCTGGCTCCGCGTGAATCGCAACAGATTTTAGAGGCGTGTTTGGCGAAAGATTGGGCGACGGCAGAAAAGCTACGCGAGCTTTTCATTCCGCACGAAGACTTACGCGATGCGTGGAATCCGGCGAAAGTGTTGCATCACGCGACGACGCTGTCTGGCATTGCTGAAGCAGGGCCGCTGTTGCCGTTCTTATCGCCGTTGAGTGAAGACAGGTTGAGCGAATTGCAAACAGTAGCACGCGCACTTACGCAGCGATAAGCACCGCCAGCTTTTATTGAAAGCGTACCGCAGCCAACTGTTCTGATAGCTGCTGAATTTTGGGATGGCGTTTTTTCACGCGCGACCACGTTTCGGCGCTTTCTAACAACGCTCGCACCGGCGCGATATGAAAGTCCTGTGAAAACACGCAAGCATCGGGCGTCAGGCTGGCACTGACGCCCTGCAAAACTTCAGCCGTACCTTTCGCTACATCACAATCAATGTAAGCAACCCGCACCGGTTCGCGCACCGGATGCACCGCGAGCGTGTCGGCAAACCAGCCCGGATGAAACGAGCAAACCGATATTTCGCCGAATCTTTTCACGTTTTTGATGACGATCTCTTGCGACGAAGTGTAAGTGCCCGAAAAATCGAAGTTGTCAGTTTTGGCCTCGTCTGACATCGGCTCGACGCCTTGAAATGAATCGTAAACCTGCAACTGATAGCCCAACCGTTGGCAAAGGACGCTGAACTTGGCCGTGCTGCCGCCGTTAAAACAGCCCGCCTCAACCATGACTTCGCTCGCAGCAGCGGGGCGTTCAGACAGAATGCGAAAGATGTGGCAAATCTCGTCAGTGCGGTGCGCGTGCAAGACATTCCAGTCAACCGCTAAAAATCTTTTCAAGATTGAAAGCCTGACGCTCAGCGGCCACTGCGGCGAAGTCAAAAATGGATGATAAAACCAAATCCAATAAACCAGCTTGACCCGTTGCCGAGTGAGTTCGTCGGTGAGGTGCGGACGCACCCAACGAACGTATAGATTCCGAATTGTGTTTCTCATCGTATGGCGCGTCGTGTGACGTTGTTAAAAATAGATTTCAATGAATTTCAGGTTCATCGGTGGCGCTGCCTGCGTGCAAGATGTCTAGATCACAACCTTGATCGGCTTGCGTGACGTGTTGCGCGAAGAGTGCGCCGAAACCACGTTGATAACGGGGCGGCGGCGGCGTCCACGCGGCGCGGCGACGTTCGAACTCTGCGTCATCTACCAATAATGACAGGCGGCGTTCGGCGATGTTGAGTTCGATCAGGTCGCCGTCTTGCACGAAAGCCAACGGGCCGCCGAGGAAACTTTCGGGCGCTACGTGCAAAACGCAAGCGCCATAAGAAGTGCCGCTCATCCGCGCGTCAGAGATGCGCACCATATCCCTGACGCCTTGCCGCAAAACTTTGTTAGGAATCGGCAGCATGCCCCATTCGGGCATGCCGGGGCCGCCGAGCGGGCCAGCGTTTTGCAAAACGAGTACGCTATCGGCGTCAACGTCGAGGCTCTCGTCGTTGAGGCGCGCGTCCATGTCGTTGTAATCCTTAAACACGACGGCGCGTCCAGTGTGTTGATGCAATCGCGGTTCGGCGGCGGTGTGTTTCATCACGGCTCCGTTGGGCGCGAGGTTGCCATAAAGCATCGCCGTGCCGCCTTCACTAGCGACAGGGTTGGAACGTGAACGAATGACTTCGGCATTGTGCGTTTGGGCGAAAGCCAGATTTGCGCCGAGCGTTTGCCCGTTCACCGTAAGCGCGTCCAGATGCAGCAAGTCGCCCAACTCTTTGAGCAGCGCAGGCAAGCCGCCCGCGTAATAAAAGTCTTCCATCAAAAATTCGCCGGTCGGACGCAAATTGGCGAGTACGGGGGTGCGGCGCGAAATTTCATCGAACTTGCGCAGATCGAATTTGAGTCCGGCACGTCCGGCCAGTGCGACGAGATGAATGATGGCGTTCGTCGAACCGGCCAACGCCATATCGGTCGTAATGGCGTTCTCAAAAGATTGCGGCGAGAGAATGTCGCTGGGCTTGAGGTCTTCCCAAACCATTTCAACGGCGCGACGTCCACATTGCGTAGCGAGCCGCTGATGGCTGGCGTCTACCGCAGGAATGGCGGAAGCGCCGGGCAGTGTGAAGCCCAACGCTTCGGCGATGGACATCATCGTCGCCGCCGTCCCCATCGTCATGCACGTACCCGCCGAACGCGCGATGCCGTCTTCCATTGAGTTCCATTGCGCGTCGGTGATATTGCCCGCGCAACGTTCGGCCCAATACTTCCATACGTCTGAACCGCTGCCTAAAACTTTGCCGTCCCAGTTGCCGCGCAGCATCGGCCCGGCGGGCAAAAAGATCGCGGGCAAATTCATCGTGATCGCCCCCATCAACAGGCCCGGCGTAGTCTTGTCGCAACCGCCCATCAAGACGCATCCGTCAATCGGCTGGCTGCGCAGCAATTCTTCCACGTCAAGCGCCAGCAGATTGCGGTACATCAGCGGGCTGGGCTTCATATAAGTTTCATTGACGGGCGTGGCAGGGATTTCGACGGGAAAGCCGCCCGCCTGCCATACGCCGCGCTTGACCTCTTCGGCGCGCTGACGGAAGTGGCTGTGGCAAGTCGTCAGATCGCTCCACGTATTCACCACCGCAATCACCGGCTTGCCCTGATAGTCTTCCGGCGCATAACCCATTTGCTTCAGCCGCGAACGATGGCTAAAACCGCGTAAAGTCGGAGCCGCCAACCAACGTTGACTGCGAAGTTGTTCGAGAGTTTTTTTCATAGTAGTGGCTAGTGGTTAGTCGTTAGTGGCCAGTGGTCAAGTTTCAGAGCAAATGATTTGCCCCCAACTAGCCACTAGCCACTAGCCGCTAGCCACTAAAAAATTTTCGTTCCCTTTTAAGAGAGGTTCGTGGTTAAATGCGAGTGCTTTGGCAACTTACAGCCAATCGCTCCTCTCTGGCAAGCATCCCGTCGCGCCTGCATCCCGCAGAAAAAACTTAATGCAAAAGCCCTCGCTGACAGCTTGGCTGGTATAAGCGAGAGCCAAAGAATTGCTGGTATAGCATACAGAAGGTGAAACGAAATGAAGGAATGGTTGCGAGCTGGCACAATCGTCGGGACGTATCAGATATTGATGCGCATCGGCGTGAGCGGCTTGGGTGAAGTCTATCGCGCGCGCGACGAAGTGCAGAACATTGACGGTGCGCTCAAGTTATTGCCCAGCAGCCTGGGTTGGGGCCAGGAAAGCGCGCGCCGCTTTGTCGAAATTCTGAAGACCTCGCCCACCCTGCAACACGCGAATATCAGCAAGGTGCTCGACGCCGGTATTGATCAGGAAGGACGGCCTTATGCGGTCACCGAATATGTGCGCGGCCAATCACTCGACGAAATTGGCATCGGTCTGGCGCGCACGATGGCCGAAAAAATCCACGTCGCCATTCAGATCGCCGATGCGCTTGAATACGCTCACCTGCAAGGCGTGCTACACCTCTCGCTCAAACCCTCGAACATCATGCTCACTTCGACGGGCGGCGTTAAGGTGCTGGATTTCGTCGTCTCGCTGGCGACGCAAGTCGCGTTAATGATGCGCGGGCCGAACGCACCGAAAATCAAACCCACCATCGGCAGCGCGCGTTATCTCAGCCCGGAACAGGTGCGCGGCGAAAAGCCTACGCGCCAGTCTGACGTGTTCAGTCTCGGCATCGTCTGTTATGAATTATTTACCGGCCAGTTACCTTTCAGCGGACGCACCGCCGAAGAAGTCACCGTGGCAATCGTGCGCGATCAACCCATGGACCTGACGGCTTACGCATCGGATGCCCCGGAAGAGTTGAACGAAATCATCCTCAAGGCGCTAGAGAAAAACACTGACAGTCGTTATAAAACCGCCGCAGAATTTGCCGCTGCCCTTAGATTACTCACCCAAAACGAACGTGAATTGCAGTTTGTTTCCACCGATACAGTGGTAAAGAAACAAACGCCGTTTAATGAATTCATCGAAAAAATCTGGCACGGGCTGTTAAAGTTTCTCAAGCAATACCTGTTTCAGATGCTAATCGGTTTTGTGCTGATGTTGATGGCACTCGGCTCTGGTCTGGCTTATCTGTATTTTCAAAAAGAAGACCGCCAATTCCGTTTGCCGACTCAAACTACGCCTGGCGTTAAAGTGACCAGCAGCGGCAAGGTTGTGGCGCTCGCGCTTTCTCCGAGCGGCACGGGCTTGGCTTACGTGACAGAAAACGGCAACAAACACACGCTGCTTTACAAAGAAACCAGCGACCCGCGCGAAACCGTATTGGCGCAATCAACCGATGCTGAAATCACCGCCCTCACGCTCTCGATTGATGGTGAATGGGTCTATTACGTTAAAGCGGCGGCTCCGGCGGGCGAATTGCCGGTGGGCGAATTATATGCTTGCTCGATACGCGGCGGACAAAGCCGCAAGGTATTGAGCAACATCGCCAGCCCGGTGGCGTTCGCGCCCAACGGCAAGGAATTCGCGTTCGTGCGCCGCAACGGCGCGCAATCGCAAGTCATCATCGCTCAGGCCAAAGCTGAAACCCAGGTACGCGATAAAGTGAAAATGGTGGCCGCTGCCACTGCTGGAACCGCGACCGCCGGAACCAACGCGGCAACGGCTCCGGCCAACCCAGCGGCCTCACCGGCGGCCAAGCCCGCGCAAGAGCGTGCGATGATTACGAAATTAGTCGTCGCCACCAACATCGCTGCCGAAGCCCAACGCGTGCTGGTGTCGCGTAACAATCCGCAGTTCATCCTGCCGCAAGCCTTGAACTGGTCACACGACGGAACGCGCCTGGCCGCTCTCGTCAAAAAACCCGCCAACGACTTGATTCCTGAAATCGTCAGCTTCGACGTGAAAACCGGCGAAGAAAAAGCCTTGTGCGCGGCCCCCGGCCCCGAGGTCGAAGGGTTGGCCTGGCTAAGCGGCGATAGCGGCTTGCTAGTCAACGCGCGCGGGCTGACCGGTTCGCAACGCCAGTTGTGGAAGATCAATTTAACCACTGGCAAGCAACGGGCTCTCACCGAACCTTACGAAGATTTTTGCGGACTGAGCCTTTCGCTTGACAGCACCAAAGCGGTTTCGATCAAAACCAGCCGCAGCGTCAGCGTCTGGCTGGGGCAAGACGATAAAGCCAAAGACCTGACCAACAGTCACGATGACGGAATATCAGGATTATCGTGGCTCGACGACCAACGCTTGTTATTTGTCTCGCGCCCCAGCGGCACCGACACATTCTGGACCACGACGACTGACGGAGCCGCACCGCAATACGTCAAGTGGGCGCGGTTCAATGGCGTAAACACACAACGCTTCCCTGGCGTCTCACGCGCGGGCGGAGCCATTTTTTTCGCGGGCCTCAAAGACGAAAAGAGCCTGCTCTATCGCGCCGAGTTGAGCGATCTGAGCAAGGCGCTCATACCTCAGGCGCTCACACAAGGCGAAGCTGATTTCTTCCCGCAACCTGATGCCACCGGCAAAGCGTTTTATTACGCGAGCTTCGCCAACGGACGCGCTTCGCTAATGCGCAGCGAAAGCGGCGGCGCAACGGCGACGACCTTGCTTGAGAGCAAAGCCTGGCGCTGCGCGCTCTCACCTGACGGGCAATTGCTCGCGGCGAATTATTTCGACGATACGACCGGCAACTGGAAGATCATCGTCTTCCCGTCTGCGGGCGGGCAGGCGGTTGGCATATTCGAGGCCCCCGGCAACGCCTGGCGTTCGTTGGGCTGGGCTCCTGACGGGCAAAGTGTGCTTTACATCATCACGCAAAACAGCATTTCGAATTTGTGGCAACAACCACTGAACGGAACCGCGCCCACCCAGGTCACGAGCTTCACGCGCCATCGGCTGTATGATTTCGCCTGGTCGCCCGATGGCAAACAACTGGCGGTCGTCAGAGGCCGCAGCAACGATGACGCCATCCTGCTCGAGGGCTTGAAATAAGCTGCTTCGCCCGTAAATGCCACCCGCAAAAAAGCCCGATGGATCGCAGGATTCATCGGGCTTTTTTCGTTGATAAATTGACGAGTTGATGAGTATGAAAATGGCTAGCGGCGCTTGCCGGCTTGCGCTTGCACAGCGGTGATCGCCACCGCATCAACGATGTCATCCGCTTTACAACCGCGCGAGAGGTCGTTAGCCGGTTTTGCTAAGCCTTGCAAGATCGGCCCAATCGCCGTCGCGCCACCCAAACGTTCGGTCAACTTGTATCCGATATTCGCCGCGTTGATGTCGGGGAAGATCAACACATTCGCGCGTCCGGCGACGGATGAGCCGGGCGATTTCGATGCGCCGATGCTCTCGATCAACGCTGCGTCGAGTTGCAATTCGCCGTCTACTTCAAGCTCAGGCGCGCGCGCTTTCAACGTTCGCACGGCTTCGATCACCTTGTCAGCCAGCGGATGTTTCGCGCTGCCTTTGGTCGAGAACGAGAGCAACGCGACGCGCGGTTCGGCTCCTAACAAGGCACGGCAATTCTCTGCCGCAGCAATCGCAATCTCAGCCAGTTGCGCGGCGGACGGTTCGATGACGACGGCTGGGTCGGCGAACACCAGCGCGCCGTTGACGCCAAACGACGTATCTTTCACGACCATCAACACGAACGATGAAACGATGCTGAAGCCCTCTTTCAAGCCCAACGTAATCAGCGCCGAGCGCACCGTATGCGCCGTCGTATTCGTCGCACCCGCCACCGAACCATCCGCCTTACCCGCGCGTACCATCAGGTTGCCGAAATACAACGGATCAAGAATCTGTTTCGCGGCTTCGTCGAGCGTCGCCCCTTTCGCGCGTCGCAATTCGTAAAGCTCCTGCGTGTAACGCTCAAGGTCAGCCGAACGCCGATGATCGAGAATCGGTACGTTGGTCAGCGATATGCCCAGAGCTTCAGCGCGCGCGCGGCACCGCGCTTCGTCGCCCAACACTGTCACACGCGCCAGCCGCTGATCAGTCACTTTGGCCGCCGCGATTAACGTACGGTCGTCGCTGCCTTCAGGCAATACGATGTGCTGCAATGGCGCAGCGGCTTGTTGTCGAATCTTTGCGAGAATGTCCATGAATCGGTTGTCGGTTGTCAGTTGTCGGTTGTCGGTTTGCGGTTGCGTGTCAGTAGCCCGCGCGTTAGCAAGGGCTGCCTCGGCGTGGCGTCCTTCGGCACTCATTAGCGCCTCGCCATTGCAGCCCTTGCTGACGCGCGGACTACTGACACGATGAATCAGTTGTCAGTGGTCGGTTTCGATTTTCGAAAGTAGCGCCACAGCACGAGAGCCAGCAACGCGACGACAATAACAGTCGCAACCTTGCTATAAGTTTCGAGATAGCCTGCCGCCGCACGCCAATTGCCCGCGAAGATTTTGCCGAGATAAAGCAGCATCGCATTCCACGCTAGCGCGCTCACTGCGCACAACGTGGTCGTAATCGGCAAGTTCAACCGCGACATTCCGGCAAAGAACGAAACAATGGCGCGCGTACCCGCCAGAAAGCGGTTTGCTACGATTACGCCGTAACCGTATTTCTGAAACAGCCCTTCGACGATTTGCATTGTGTTCACTGGCAGCCAGCGGCTCAGGCGTCCGGTCATTACGCTTTGCTGAAAATAACGTCCGATGAAATAGGCTGTTAAGAAGCCAGTCACGCTGCCCAACGTAGAAACGATCAGCGAAGGAAAAAAACCTACGGTGCCAATGCCGATGAGCGTACCCGCAAAAATTAGCAGCACATCGCTCGGCGCAGGCGGTACGATGTTTTCGATGTAAGCGATAAAAAACATCAGCGCCAATACGCCCACGGGCGATAAGGTTTGCAACCAGTTGATGCCTTGTTCGACGAAACCCATTTATGCTTTTACCTCTTCGATTTCTGAGACGCCCGCAGAATGGTCACCTGAAGTCCACTTCCAGTGTTCACGCAACCGCAGCCGTCCGTCGGTCAAAATCGTAGGCGACGAATGGCACTGTCCGGTCATCAGTTCTCCGCGTTCGTTGACGTGTTGATAGCGCATGTCGAGACAGCCTGTCGCGTCTGCGGTGGCGATCAACGTGCCGAACCTAATCGCGCCGCCGCTATAGGTCGCCCACACGATGTCGCCCTGTTGATGATAGTGAAACACCGTCGCGGCGCTCACTTCGCCATTGGCGGAATTGCTCACCGAACGAAAAATGCGCTTGTCGTAATTGATCTTCATACGCCTCGCCTTTGCTGTAAGGCCGCGACCACATCGCCGATCAAATCATCTAAACCTAAGCTGGCGAAGTCGGCGTTTTCCCAAAACTCGCTCATCGCCTTTGCTCCACCGCGCTCGTATTCAAACGCCTGCAACAACAGGTCGAGTTTGTCGGCGGCCTTGACGATGCGCGCTTCGAGCGAAACCCGCGCTTCGTATTCATGCCACAGCGCCAAATAATCTTCACCGCTTGGCCCCAACGGTTCGAGCATCTCGCGCGCGATGCGTTCGTCGGCGGATTTCAACGCTTGAGCTTCAAAATAAGGTTTGATCGTGGCAGGCAAATCACCGGTACGCGCTTCGGTCAAGTCGTGCAACAGCGCCATCCGCAAAACCTTTTCGACATTGATTTCACGGCCTTGCGCACGAGCGCGATCAGCCAACAGCATCGAAATGAAGGTCACGCCGTAAAGATGTTCGGCGATAGACTCAACGTCACGCACGCCGCGCAACAGCCAGCCGGTGCGCGGCAAAGCCTTGAGGCGATTGAGTTCCGTCAAGAATTCGATGAGTCGGTTTGCTTCAGATTGCACGGCGGCGAAGCTAACTGCTTTTTACGGAGCGCGTCAACCGCGAAACGCGGAAGGTAATAAACGTAGCGCCGCAAAAATTTGCGGCGCTACACCGTGCCGTTATGACGCGCCGGTCAACAGCGTGACTTTGATTTCGCGCAGGGTTTGCACGACGGCTTTTTGTTCGGTCGTACGCGCTTGCCGATTGAGCATCACGCGCAGGAAATCGAGTTGGCTGAGCACAGAAGCTACCTCGTTCATACGCGCACCCGTGCCAATAGCGTATTTGTATTCGGCAATCAAGTTCTCTTTCTGCTTCACCAAGTTACCGCTAAACAACGCGCGCAAGATTGCCGCATCGGGAATGGCTATGCGCAGCCAGAAATCCTCTTTTTCCTGAAACTTCGTGCGAGCAAAGGCTACACACTCATCCAAATAACTTCCCCAAGGTATACGCGCAAATAATTTGGATTTGCGAGGGCGTAGTCCTTTTGAGCTAACACGTGGTACCGCAGTTTTTGCTTGTTGCCATAACCACAAGCATGCCAGCCAGTTAAATGTGGGATAATAGTCCCGCATTTTCCCCTTACGTACACTTAGCCTACTAGCCTTTTCATAGTTCTCACAAGCTTGAGCAAGTGCTTGTCGGGAAGCTACGAGGTCATTGACTGCGATCAAAGCCAATGTTTTATATATCCGCGCA
>JANNUY010000626.1:0-5707 GCA_031414155.1 Acidobacteriota bacterium | reverse complement strand
GATTTGTCGAGCGATGCGCCGACGATGGAGATGCTTTCGGCAAACGAAAAAGACGAACGCAAACGGTTGCAAGCGAACATCGAAAAACTCAGTGCTGAGTTGATTGCGCGGGAAAACGCCGCAGCTAAAACCAACGAATCCGATGAAAGCAAGTGGCGCGTTGCGGCAGTTGCTGAAGCCATTTCGAGAGATGGCGCAACCATTGCCGCACAGCAAGATGGCAGCGTTGCAGTTAGCGGGAAAAATCCGCCGGAAGAAACTTACGTCGTGACGCTCACGCTCGCGGCGGGAATGCACACAGCCCTGCGGCTTGAGGCTTTGCCCGAAAAAACCAGCAGCGGTGAATTCGTCGTCGGACGCAATAATGCACATTTTGTGTTGTCTGAATTCTCGGCTGAATTGCCTGAGACAAAGTCTTTGAAACTACCATTGAAGCTGATTGACGCCCGCGCAGATTTCGCTCACGAAAAAGGTACCATCGTTGCGGCGATTGATGGGGACGAAAAAACCGGTTGGTCGGTCAAATCACGCGAACACGAACCGCATACGGCAATTTTCAATTTTGCCGAGCCGCTGCGATTAGCCAAAGAAACAAAGTTGCGCGTGTCGCTTTCACAACAATTTGGCGAAACACATACGCTGCGCCGCTTTCGACTGGCAACCAGCGAAGCCAATCCTGTGACGTTGCAACCGCTAATGATTTCGCCCGAAATTCGCAAGCTGCGCGATGAACTCGCTGCTGTTTACAAAGCGCAAAAAGATTTCAATGACAACATCGTGCGTTTGCCGTTGATGCGTGAACTCGCCAGCGACAAACAGCGCGCGACGAAGATTCACTTGCGCGGCAATTTTCTGGAACAGGGCGAAGCGGTTGCCCCTGCGGTTCCTGCTGCGTTTGGCAAGTGGCCTGCCGATGCGCCGCGCACTCGCCTCGGCGTCGCGCGTTGGCTCGTCAATCCTGAAAATCCACTGACGCCGCGCGTGTGGGCTAATCGCATCTGGGCGCGACTGTTCGGCATCGGCATTGTCGAAACCGAAGAAGATTTCGGCGCGCAAGGCGCAGCACCAACGAATCCTGAATTGCTTGATTGGTTAGCGGCGGAATACCGCGACAACGGCTGGTCGCTGAAAAAATTCATCAAGACCGTCGTGATGAGCGAGGCTTACAAACAGGCTTCAGAAACAACGGCGGCTTTACGCGAAGCTGACCCGCGCAACGTGTTGAATTCACGCGGCCCGCGCTTTCGGTTAGGCGCTGAAGCCGTACGCGATCAGGCACTCGCTGTCGCCGGATTGCTCTCAAACAAAATGGGTGGTCCGCCTGTGATGCCTCCGCAACCGGCGGGGCTTTGGCGCACAACTTACAACACAAAAAACTGGATTGATGCAGAAGGCGAAGACCGCTTTCGGCGCGGGCTTTATACCTATCTCAAACGGACTACGCCTTACCCAACGATGACTACGTTTGACGCGGGCAGCGGCGAGGTTTGTCAGATTCGCCGCATCCGCACGAATACGCCGTTGCAAGCGTTGGTTACGTTGAACGATCCGGTTTATCTGGAAGCTGCCGCTGGCTTGGCTCGACGAATGGTGACTGAAGTGGCTCCCGACGCACGCATTACTCGCGGATTGCGGTTAGCACTGATTCGTCCGTTGCGAACCGGTGAAACCTTGCCATTGCTTTATCTGCATCAAGACTCGCTGGCTGAGTTTGAAGCAACGCCGGAAAAAGCCGAGGCCCTGCTCAAATCTGCGCGCGCTAACGTGCCTGATGGCTTTAGCAAACCGATGTTCGCGGCTTGGGTTGTCGTCGCCAATGCCATTCTTAATCTGGATGAATTTCTGAGCCGAAATTGAAAGGAGAAGCTGGCAAAAAAATGGGGGCAAAAAGATAAGATAAAGGAGACGAGGGAAAGAAATCTGGCTTTAGTCGTTTCGATTTTTCCCGAACAAACTATTAGGTTGAGGCTGCATTTTTTTGCCCCCATCTTTTTGCCAACGGAGTTAAACCAATATGCCTATCACTTGCCGACAGCCTTTACGTCCTCTTACGCGCGAAAATTTCTCCCGCCTTGCCTATGAACTCATGAGAGATGTATTTGAGATTCGCAATGAGTTAGGCCGATTCTTTGATGAACGGCTTTACAAACGTGCTCTAGCGCACCGTCGGCAAGACGTAATGCTGGAAGTACCGGTTTATGTCAGTTATCAAACTTTCCAGAAAACCTATTTTCTGGATGCGTTGTTTGCCCACGGAGCAATCATCGAATTCAAAGCAACCGATGCCTTGTCACCGCGTCACAAAGCGCAACTAATTAATTATCAAATGCTGACCGGCTTGGAGCATGGGTTGCTGATTAACTTACGCCCTGAGCAAGTGGTTAAAGAGTTCGTTAACTGCCCGTTCACACAACAGGGCAAATTCAATTTCAGGATTGTTAAGGAAGAATGGAATGACACCTTACCGGGCGCTTCTGAGTTCAGCGGAATTCTCACGCAACTCTTGCGCGACTGGGGCCATACTCTCGAACTTACGCTTTACGAAGAGGCGCTTACTCATTTCTTAGGTGGCGAGGAAGTCGTGTCACGAAACATTGCCGTACATTTCGATGACATCATTTTGGGGCGGCAACCCATGCGGCTGGCTGCCGAGCGCACGGCTTTCAGACTCACTGCATTTGATTCCCCCACCAGTCAGGAGCGATTCATTCACCACATGCACCTTCTGATTAAGCATACAGATATTGACCGCGTGTGGTGGGCTAATCTGGCGCATCACGAAATTACGTTTCGCAATTTGCAACTTTGAGGTTGGCAAAAAGATGGGGGCAAAAAAATCTTCTTAATCTTCCGATTTATTTTTTTGCCCCCATCTTTTTGCCAGATAAAAACTGATGAATTCTATTACTCGACGGCATTTCTTTGAGGTCAGTGGGTTAGGTATTGGCGCGCTGGCTTTGCAATCTTTGCTGGTGCGTGACGGGCTTGCACAATCGAACAATCCACTTGCGTCTAAACCGCCGATGATTGCGCCCAAAGCGAAGCGCGTGATTTATCTGCACATGCCTGGTTCGCCTTCGCAACTTGAATTGTTTGAACACAAACCGGAACTGGAAAAATTGCATATGAAAGACGCGCCGCCTTCGTTTCTGGCGGGCAAGCGGTTCGCGTTCATCAAAGGCGTACCAAAAATTCTCGCCGGACAATTCAAGTTTGCACAGCACGGGCAAAGCGGACAATGGGTCAGCGAGTTGTTGCCGCATTTCGCCAAAGTCGTAGACAAAACCTGCATCATTCGCACCGTCAACACTGATCAATTCAATCACGCGCCTGCGCAACTTTATGTGCAAACCGGTTCACCGCGTTTGGGCAATCCGGCGATGGGTTCGTGGGTGACTTACGGGTTGGGAAGCGCGAATGAAAACCTGCCCGGTTTTGTCGTATTGCTTTCTGGCGGCAAGACGCCCGACGGAGGCAAGTCGCTTTGGGGTTCGGGCTTTTTGCCGAGCGTTTATCAAGGCGTGCAATGCCGCACGACGGGCGACCCGGTGTTGTATCTCAGCAATCCTGCCGGGCTTGATCGCAGCCTACGTCGTCGCACATTGGATGCGTTGGCGAAAATGAATCAGGCCGAATATGAACGCAGCGGCGACAGCGAAACGCTCACACGCATCGCGCAATACGAACTCGCCTATCGTATGCAAACGTCTGTGCCCGAAGTGATGGACATCAGCAAAGAACCGCAACACATTTTGAATTTATACGGCGCGAAACCCGGTTACGTTTCACCAGCAGAAAGCGCCGATGATCCGCGTATTTTGTACAAGGGCGATGACCCTACGTTTGCGAATAACTGTTTGCTGGCGCGGCGACTGATCGAGAACGGCGTACGCTTTGTGCAACTTTATGATTGGGGCTGGGATCATCACGGCTCATCGCTCGGCGAGAGCATTGACGGCACGTTGCCGATTAAATGCCAGCAAATTGATCGTGCCGTCGCGGGCTTGCTGATTGATCTCGAACAGCGCGGCTTGCTCGATGAAACGCTCGTCGTATGGGGTGGCGAGTTCGGACGCACGCCGATGATGCAAAACAACGTACGGACGGAATTACGCAAAGGCTTTGTGGGACGCGATCATCACACGAATGCTTATACGATGTGGCTCGCGGGCGGAGGCATCAAAGCCGGACTGGCTTATGGGCAAACGGATGAGTTCGGTTACTTTCCCGTAGAAAATCCGGTCAGCATTCGTGATTTGCAAGCGACGATTCAGCACGTGCTGGGGCTTGATCCGCATCGGTTCAGTTACGCCTATCAAGGCTTGAATCAACGGCTGATCGGCCCAACCGAAGAAGGACAAGTCGTTAAAGGGATTTTGGCGTGAGCCGTCAGAGGCAAGTTTGTTGCTAATTAGCCCTCATACGTCATCCCAAAAATCGTATTTTGTAACCAGTGCTTGAAAGATTCGTCATCTTGAAATTTTTTAACGAGTTGGGCTTCGTCCTTAAACATCGAAATCACGATTCGGCCCAAGGCTTTGTCATGCTCAATGCGGGCATTTTGCTTATCTGAATTTCGCTTGGCGTTGCCATACGCTTTATCCGCTGACACTCTTACAGGGATTTCTTCAAAGATGCGCCTTTCGATTCTCTTCGGGTCATCCGTAAACGACTTGGCGAAACGCTCGTTAAATTCCTTGATGATATTCGACAGCCGATCCAGTTCCGGCTCTGGTTTGCGCCCGCCGCCGGAAGTTGGTACGGGTTCAATTTCGCCGTCGGAATCAGGCATGAGAATCGCCATCGTTGCTTTCTTTTCGGCGCGGTAACTGTCCATGTCAATTGCTTCTAGAATGCCTTTGGCGAGGTCTTCTTCTATCGGCGCAGGCAGCTTGGAAATCAGGAAATTCAGGAAGATCGAAAGCTTCTCCCATTCCTGCACGCCATACGGCAAGATAGTAGCCAGAAAATCATACGTGCGAGCGAAGGCCTTCGCCTTGCCTTTGAAATCAACCTGCCCATCTTCGTCCAACTCATTCACATAAATCGCTACACAAGCATCAAGAATCGGGTCGAGCTTGTCGCGGTCTGCGCCGTTCAAATACAAATCAACCAGGGTTTCGATATGTTCGGGCGCATAAACCTGATAACCATCCAGTTCGGCCTTGAGCGTATGCAATTTGTTCGGATCGGTTTCCGCGCTAAGCACCGTCGTGCGGTAATAATCAGCAAACGCCTGCTCAATGGTTTCGGTATTGTTCTGAAAGTCGAGCACGAAAACATCGTGCTTTTTCGGATGCGCACGATTCAGCCGCGAGAGCGTTTGCACGGCTTTGATGCCTGACAAGGCTTTGTCCACATACATCGTGTGCAGCAACGGTTCGTCATAACCAGTCTGGAATTTCTCAGCGCAAATCAGAAAACGATACGGGTCTTCCTGAATGCGGTCTTCAATCTCGCGGCTGGGGAAACCGTTGAGCGAAGCCTCGCTCACCTTTTCGCCTTCGTATTCCGGCTCGCCTGAAAAAGCCACGATGGTTTTGTAAGGACTCTTGATTTCTTCGAGGTAGCTGCGGAACGCAAAATAATATTGAATCGCTCGTTGAATGCTGCCGGTCACGACCATCGCGCGCGCCTGACCGCCAATCTTGTTCTGACCGATCACCTGTTCTAGAAAATGGTCAACCATGATTTCAGCTTTTTCGCG
>JANNUY010000625.1:0-2477 GCA_031414155.1 Acidobacteriota bacterium | reverse complement strand
GACATAAACCGCTCTTGCACCTGCGCGCGCGCGCGGTCATTCAAGCCCGCGTGGTAACTTTCAGCGTTGAGTCCGTGCCCTTTCAGTATGCCCGCGACCTCTTCGACGGCCTTGCGCGTCGCGGCGTAAACGATGCCCGGCCCGGTGGACGCTTCGGCGATTTTCACCGTGCGTTGCAAACGTTCGTTGTCGTTTTTGCATTGAATGACGCGCAAATTCAGGTTGTGGCGATCAAACCCGGCGACGAAACTGGCCGGATTTTGCAAGGCGAGCTGCTTGGCGATGTCTTCGCGGACGGCGGGCGTCGCCGTCGCGGTCAACGCGATGACCTGAGGGCGTTGGCCGTTTTGCGCGAGGTCGGCGATGGCGTCTTTCAACCGCAAATAATCAGGCCGAAAGTCGTGCCCCCATTGCGATACGCAATGCGCTTCGTCCACGGCGAACAGCGAAACGCGCACGCCGCGCATGGCTTCGACAAAGCGCGTATTCCGAAAGCGTTCGGGCGCGATATAAACCAGTTTGTATTTGCCCTGTTGCATCGCGCGCATTCGGGCGTATTGCTCTTCGCCGTCGAGCGAACTGTTGATAAACGTCACGTCAATGTCGCGGGCGATGAGCGCGTCTACCTGATCTTTCATCAACGCGATGAGCGGCGAGACGACGATGGTCGTACCGGGAAACAACAGCGCGGGCAACTGATAACACAACGATTTCCCTCCGCCCGTCGGCATCACCACAATCGTGTCGAAACCCGACAGCACAGCGCGCACCACTTCAGCCTGCCCTTCGCGAAAGCGGCTAAAGTTGAAGTGTTTTTCTAAAGCGAGTTGTGCTTCGTTGATGGTCGGCATAGCTCTTATGAAAATCTGGCGCGAGTTTAGCATGCCGATTTCATTGCGACGCATGTCGTTAAACAGTATTCTGCCAGCAGGAGGTAAACCGATGACCATACAAGTCGAACTCAAAGCCGAGACCGCCGCGAAGCTGCAAGCGATAGCCGCTTCCTTGCAACTTTCGCTGGACGGGTATCTGGAAAAAGTCACCGAGCTTTTCCCTTTGCCTAAAACGGTGGTCGCCAATGGACAGGCGCACGTGCCCGAAACTGAGACGCGGCAACTCACGCCTTACGAGTTGGCGGCGGATGTCATCGGTTCCTCAGACAGCAGTGTCGTGAATCCCGCTTCGCCGCCTATCCACACGGCCTTTGGGCAACACCTGTTGGAAGAACATCAGCAACATCTGGAGCAACTCCGTGGCACTTCCCGATCTCATTATTGATACGGGGCCGCTGGTGGCGCTGATTGATAAGGCTGACCCGGCGCACTCGCAATGCGCAGCCCTCTTTCGCTCGCTGACGATTCCGCCGGTTACGACTTGGCCGTGTTTGACCGAAGCCTTTTATCTCATCGGACGCCTTTGCGGTTGGCACGGACAGCAACAACTTTTGACGCTGCTCGCCCGTGGTGCCGTGCAAATTCATGCCACGCCCAATACCGCCATCTCGCGCATCAACGCCTTGATGGCGCAATACCAAGACCGCCCGATGGATTTTGCCGATGCCTCATTGGTTGTGCTGGCTGAAACCATCAACGCACAGCGCGTCTTCACGCTTGACGACGACTTTTATTTTTACCGCATCAATGACCGCGACAACTTCGACGTAATCAAGCCAGCCGTCGTGTGAACCAATCAACCCGTGAATTGTTTTGCCAGACAATCAGGCGTCGCACTCGTCCAGCGTCGCGCGGGCACCTTCGATGTCTGCGGCGACGCCGAGCCAAGTGAAGATTTCTACCGCGCGTTGAGCGTAAGGCCGCG
The DNA here is from genome assembly GCA_031414155.1 of Acidobacteriota bacterium. GTDB lineage: Bacteria > Acidobacteriota > Blastocatellia > RBC074 > RBC074 > JACPYM01. The sequence goes on along the minus strand of JANNUY010000625.1, from coordinate 659 downwards.
CCTCGGCGACTTTCCCTTGCCGCACGAGTGCTTGGGCAATGCGTTGGGAATTGGAGGCGATAAATTTCTGGCGGCCTATTTTTTCAGATACGGACAGTGCCTCACGCGCTTGCGTTTCAGCTCTTGGCCAGTCTTCTTGATCTAGCGCCAATTCAGCCAAATTGCTGGTGATGTAGGATTCGCCCTCAACATAGTTCACTGCACGAGTGATGCGAAGCGCCTGACGATAACCCCGCTCTGCCGCCGTAAAATCACCCGAGAGTTGTTCAGCCTCGGCGAGATTGTTTAGAGCAATGGCTACAGCCGCGCTCTCAGCGGATAAAGACTGCTGTAACGCAAGCGACTCGCGAAAAGCGGCGATGGCAGCGGGGTAATCTCTCTTCAACTGATGACCGAAGCCGCGCAATCGAATTGCGAAAGCCTGCTCGTGGACACTTGCTTTGGTCATTTGCCAGTACGCCACCACACGACCAGCACAGGCTAATACGGCATCTGCTTGCTGACGTAAACGATTAACGTAACTTGAGTCTTGGGTTGAATCAGGCCGGAATTCGGCCTGATTGAGCCAAATTGAATTGGAGCATTTTCAGTTTGACTGTATTCCACAACCCATTCCAGGAACGGGAATAGACCAAATCGACAAAGCGTGACCAGAGTTG
>JANNUY010000624.1:0-14646 GCA_031414155.1 Acidobacteriota bacterium | reverse complement strand
AAGACGCGCCGTTTCGTCACCGACCTGAAGGCCGAGGACTTTGAAGTTTGGGAAGACAAGGCCAAGCAAAATATCGAATCGTTTCAAGCCTTGAGTGATTTACCGCTCGACATCGCCATCCTGATGGATACGTCAAACAGCGTGAAGCCCAAACTCAAATTCGAGAAAGATGCAGCGGTTTCGTTTTTGCAAACGATGCTAACTTCGCGCAAAGACCGCGCGCTGTTTGCCACCTTCGATTCTGACGTTGAGTTGCATCAGGATTTCACCAATCGGCTGGACTTGCTGACCAAAGCGATTGACAAGGTTAAGTCGCAAGGCGCGACGCGAATGTACGACGCGATTTTCAGCGTGTGCGAAGAAAAGATGTTCGCCATTCAAGGCCGTCGCCGCGCGATGGTCATTCTCACTGACGGCGAAGACACCGTCAGCGAACACAATCTGCAAGACGCGATTGATTTGGCGCAACGTTCTGAAACCGTAGTCTTTGTCATCAGCACCAAGTCCGGCGGATTTTTCGGCGTCGAACGCGGCACCGTTGATAACAAGGAAGACAAGGTGATCAAGCAACTCGCCGAAGACACCGGTGGACGCGCTTTTTTCACCAGCCAGGTCATTGAACTCGAACGTAGCTTTTCAGCCATCGCGCTTGAGTTACGCAGCCAATATCAATTGAGCTATGACCCGACCAATGACAACTTCGACGGCAAGTTCCGCAAGATCGAAGTCAAATTGCCGGGCAAGAAAGATTTGTTGCTGCGTACTAAGAAAGGCTACAACGCGATTCCACCACGACAGGTCGCAAGCGAAGCCAGTGTAAAGCAGTAATTTAGTGGCAAGTGTAGAGGTTGTTCAAATATGAAAGTTGTTTTAAGAGTTGCAGGGCTTCTTTTTGTTTTGGGTTTGATGGCGGGTATTGGGTTGCGCGTAAGCGAGGCGCAACAGCCTGCTAAACAAGAGCCGAAAAAAGGTGACGCCAAACAAGACCCCAAGAAACAAGACCCCAAGCCTGATGATGTAGATACGATCAAGCTGGGTACGCAACTCGTTAACTTGCTGTTTGCCGTTCAGGATAAACAGAACCGCTACATCAACGACATCAAGCAGGAAGACATCACGCTGCTCGAAGACGGGAAGCCGCAACAGATTTTTACCTTTAAGAAAGAGTTCGATTTGCCGCTGACGATGGCCTTGCTGGTGGACGTGAGCGGCAGCGAGCAATACACCTTGCCACTCCTCAAAGATGCGGGCGGACGTTTCATAGACGCCGTGATTCGCAAAAATAAAGACACGGCTGCCGTTCTCAAATTCGAAGGCGAAGCGACGATTATGCAAGGGCTGACCTCGAATCCAGCACGCATTCGCAAGGGATTGGAAGACATCGCGTTTATCGCGCCGCCGCCTTCGGGCGTTTATGGCGGCGCGACGCCGGGCATCAATCCGAATTCGCGGCAAGGCGGGACTTCGATGTATGACGCCATCGTGGCGACCTGCGGCGACCTGCTCGCCCGACAGCCCGGACGCAAAACCATCATTCTCATCACCGATGGCGTAGACACCACGAGCCGCATGAAAATCGGCGACGCCATCAACGACGCGCTCAAGGCCGAAGTCGTGATTTACGCTATCGGCGTCGGCGACCCCGGTTTCGGCGGAGTTAACGAAGGCGCGCTGAAACGCATTTGCGAAGCGACGGGCGGACGCGCCGTCTTCCCGAAAAGCAACCGCGAACTTGACTCGGCTTTCACGCATCTCGAACAAGATCTGCGCCAGCAATACCTGCTTGCCTATGAACCGTCGAACGAAGCCGCCGACGGCAGCTTTCGCAAAATCGAAATCAAGCTCAACAACCCTGAGCGCACCAAAGACCAGCGCGTCCGCCATCGCAAAGGTTATTACGCGCCGAAAGGGTAGTCGGTAGTCAGTTGTCGGTTGCCGGTTCTCAACGCGGAAATGATTTGCTTGCCCATTACTGACAACCAACAACCGATAGCCATCGCTCATCCAATCGCCACCGCTCATCGGGCGACAACCGACAACTTCTTACCGACAACCGACAACCGACAACTGACTACCGATTGGCTGTATTGGCTTCCGCTCGCCTTGCTTTCGTGGTGGCTGGCGTGGCGGATGCAAGACCCGTTTATTTCAGATTGGGACGGGTTTGATTACACCGCGCAGTCGGTTGAAGGCGTGCCGACCGCGTTGGGATTGGGGCGCGCGTTGTTTTTGGGCTACAACCATTGGCTCTGGCGCGCGGCGAGTCGGTGGTTGAACTGGCCTCCGGCTGAGGCTTATCTGCTGTTGCGTTATACGGTGATCGCGCAAACCGGATTCGCGGTTGTGGGCTTTTACGCGCTGTTCAAAGAACTCACGGCGCGACGATTGGCCGCATGGATCGGTACGTTGTTGATGGTGTCTTCGCCTTATTTCATCGCTTACAGCGGACGTGCGATGAGTGAGATTCCGGGCTTTTTGTGGCTGGCGTGGTCGCTGTGGTGGATGGCGCGCAGCGCCCGCACGGGCCGCGTGAATCAGTATTTGCTGGCCGCTGTGTTATTGGGTTTGAGCGCCAACCTGCGTGAGTTCGCGGTGTTTTATTTTCCGGCGGCGGTTTTGATTGGTCGCGCTTATCGCGTCGCGTGGTGGCGTTGTGTGATGGCTTGCGGTTTGGCTGCGCTCGCAGCTCTCAGCGGCATGATTTTTTGGACGTTGTATGACGGGACGAATTACGTCAACGCGGTAGGGAATTGGTACGGCTTAAGCGCCAAAGAACGGCAACTCAATCCCGTAACGTTGAAAAATCTGGAATGGCTGCTGCGCTATGCGTTCGATAATTCGGCGGCAGTGACGCTGGTGAGTTTGCCTGCTTTAGTTTGGTTGAGTTCAAAGTGCTTTTCTTCTTTGCGGCAGAGCCGCGAAGACAAGCAACGTGGGGGATTGGCCTTGCTTTGTGTGGGGCTGTGCGGGTTGCTCGCCAACGTCGCACTCGTGATGAATCACGACCTTGTGGTTAATCCGCGCTATTTGCTGACGGGCTTGCTGGGCTTGGCGGCAGTGAGTGGTTGGGCGTTGGCTGAGTGGGTGCGGCTTTATCGCTGGCGCGCGTTGCCGTTGCTGCTTGGCCTGTTTATTCTCACCCAAGCCAGTTATCGCCACGTCGCCCGCGAGTTTTATAACCAATCGTGGGCGGCGTGGGCGGCGCGGGATTATTACGCGACAATTCGGGATTTACCCTGGCACGCGGCGTTTATCGTAGGTGCTCGCACGCCGCTGATTCACTTTTATGCGGGCGTCGGCGCGCATCGCTATTGGGCAGTGATCGCGCCGGGTTCAGGCTGGCCGGATGAAAAACTGGATCAGAAAATTGAAGATTTGATGATGGCGGGGCGGGCGGTTTACGTAGATTTCAATGCCGAGCTTTGGCAAACCGGCGCACGCGAAAAAAGCCGCGAGCACGCAGGGCTTGAACACATTCGCGCTAATTACGAACTGGAACACATTCGCCATCAGCTTTATCGCGTCATTCGCCGCAAAGGCGTCGAACACTTGCAAGCCTATTTTCCCGACACAGCCTCTAAGGCCGCCATAATGCCGATCTGTTGATTGCCGCGAATGGCGACGGCACGCGTCCAGGCTTGAAAGCCGTCAGCTTCGAGTCGCAACTGATGTTCTCCGGCGTTGAGGGTGAATGAATGCGGCGTGTTTCCTACGAACTTGCCGTTGACGAAGATGCGGGCAGCGGCGGCGGGGCTTTTCACAATCAACAAACCGGCGGTGGCAGTGGGTTGCAACGCGAGCGGCTTGCCTTTTTCGTTGGCGGCAACTTTGGTCGTGGTGGTCATCGCGCCGCGTTGTGCTGACGACTTATCAGCTAGTTTGCCAGAGGGATTGTTGGAACCGGCGGCGGCTTCAACCGGACGCACGGCGCTGGCGACTTCGTTCACGCGGTGGGCGGCGCTTTGCCAGTTGACGCGCTGGTAAGCAATGAAAGACCCGCCTAAAACGCCGAGGGATAAAACCCATTGCATGGCTTGCCAGCCGATCTCGTATAGCTTGCGGCTGTGCAAGCGCGTGCCGTTGCGACGAAAGGCGGCAGCTCGTTCGGCGCGTTCTTTCCTGTCCGATTTTGCGGCTTTGTCGGCGGCGGCTGAAATTTCCGCCGTTGCCTGTAAGGGCATTTCGGCGCGGCAATGCGGGCAATAAAAATGTAGCGCGGGAACTTCGCCTTGGCATTCAGGGCATTTCATAAAACTCTCGTGATGGTGGAAGCGAAAGGATGCTTTGCAGGGACGCCGTGGGTGAAGGGATGAAAAGTTGAAACAAGGACTGCCTCAAACGCGGCGCATCCTGCCATAACTTCAGAAGCCTTGAAAAGATAAAACTAAAGATAAATTGGGGGATGCGTAGCTTTACGGCTTTCCAACCTCGCGCAAATGGGCTACAAAATGGCTTACCTTTTCCATTTCCCCTATTTATCCATCTTTTACTACTTGAGGATCATAGAAGAATTCATGCGTAAGAAGTTAGAACTCTGGATTGAATCGTTGTCTGCATTTTATGAACGTTTGCGCGTTGCCCATGTGTTGACGTTCGCGTTGATGCTGATTTTGTTGGGCTGTATGGCCTGTTCGTCTATCCACGAAACGTTTGCGCCGAAAGCGCCAAAAGCGCCAAATGTGAATGAAGAGGTTGCCACACCTGCGGTATTGCCTGCGGAAGTAACTAAAGAAACCAAAAATCCGCTGACTGATTTGGCAGCGGCGAGTGCGAAGGGCAAGCCACTTTACGACCAGAATTGCGCGTTCTGTCACGGCGCGACCGGTGCGAGCGAAGGCGTGTTTGAACCGAAACCGCCTATGTTAAATGCGGGAGACGTTCCGCAAGACCCCGATGGCGAAATTTTCCTGACCGTCAAAAACGGCAAAGGCAAAAGCATGCCTGCGCAAAAGCGTTTGACCGATGAACAAATTTGGCAAGTCACGGCTTATGTGAGAACGCTGGCTAAAAAGTAATTTCGCCGCGAATGAACACAAATTTTCACGAATCAATCATTGCCTTCGTGTAATTCGTGGCTAAATTTTCTGTTGTTCCCGAAACCCCGATGTCCGACCCACGCAAACCCACAGTTCTGATCGTTGACGATCAGGAACCCATCCGCAAGCAGCTCTATTGGGCGCTGGAAGAAAGCTACAACGTCTTGCAAGCCCCTTCGCGCGCGCAGGCGTTGCAGATCTTGCAGCAGGTGCCAGTTCACGTCGTACTGACTGACTTGCACATGCCGCCCAACGAGCAGGACATCAGCGAAGGCCTCGGCGTACTAGAAGGCGTGCGGCGTTTTAATCCGGCCATTCCCGTCATCGTAGTTTCAGGCGACGACGAACAGACCACCGCCATCAAGGTCGTCATTCAAAATGGCGCTTACGATTTCTTCCTGAAACCATTTAATCTCGATCACGTGCAATACATGGTCGGACGCGCGGCCAATCATCATCGCTGGTTTCAGGATTACCTCGCGTTGCGCAACGAAGAGCGCACCAAACACAGCGTCGTAGGATCAAGCCCTGCGCTCACGCGCATTCTCGATCAAGCGCACGCCGTCGCCGACACGAACGCTACCTGCTTGGTCACAGGCGAATCGGGCACGGGCAAAGAAGTGCTGGCGCGCTTCATTCATCAAACCAGCCCGCGTGTGAATAAACCTTTCATCGCGTGCAACATCGCCGCGCTGCCCGAAAGCCTGATCGAATCGGAACTGTTCGGCCACGAAAAAGGCGCGTTCACCGGAGCCAACACCCGCCGCGAAGGCCGCTTTGAACTCGCGCATCAAGGCACGCTCTTTCTCGATGAAATCGGCGAACTCACGCCTGCGATGCAGGTCAAACTGTTGCGCGTATTGCAAGAGCGCCAATTCGAGCGGCTGGGCGGCAAAGAAGTTCTCACCGTAGACATTCGCGTCATTGCGGCCACCAATCGCAACCTCGAAGAGATGGTCGAGAACGGGCAGTTTCGCGCCGATCTTTATTACCGCCTGAATATCGTGCAACTCGAATTGCCGCCGTTGCGCGAACGCCCCGAAGACATTCCGATTCTCGCCAACCATTTCGCCATCAAAGCCGCGCGCAAGCACGGACGCACGATCAACAGCTTTACGCCTGCGCTGTTGCAACGGCTGCAAGCCTATCGCTGGCCCGGCAACATCCGCGAACTCGAAAACATCATCGAACGCGCCGTCGTCATCAGCGGTTCGCCCGTGCTGGACGAAACCGCATTGCCCGAAAAGATTCTCGCGCAAAGTCTGCAAAACCCTATGACGAATGTGCCGCCACCATCAGCCACTGCTAACGCACCGGGGGCGCCAAGCATTGGCGTTACGCTCATCAACAATCTGTTGCCGCCCGAACTTTCGTTCGAGACTGCCATTCAAACGCTCAAGCGGGACCTCGTCAGACAAGCTCTGATCGAATGTAACGCCTCGCGTTCTGAGGCTGCGCATCGGCTCAAAATCAGCCGCCAATACCTGCATCGGTTAATCAATGAATTGAATGTAGAAGGCTAAACGGAAAGCTCATACCAGCAGGCAAAATCCAAAAAGAGAATACGGAACAAACGGAAGAACGCTTAAACTTTCAGAGCTTTTCCGTCTGTTCCGTTATTTCTGTTTGTTCCGTATTCTTTCTTCTAGAACTTATCTCCCGCTAAAAATGGGCTTACGTTTTTCGCCGAAGGCTTGAATGGCTTCCGCTACGTCGGCGCTGCTCAGGCAGTGTTGGATGGAGTTGATCTCGCGGCGCAATTGATCGGTTACGTTCGAGTCGGTCGAAGCCAGCAACAATCGTTTGGTCAGCGTTTGTGCGAGCGGTGGCCCGATGGCGAGTTGGGCGGCAAGTTCAGCTACGCTTTCGGCAAATTGGGCGGCAGGGAATACGCGACTGACCAGACCGATGCGTTCGGCTTCCTCGGCTTTGACTTCGCGCGCGGTGTAAATCAATTCGGCGGCACGCGAATGTCCCACCAGACGCGGCAGCCAATAGCTCACGCCTGCGTCAGGGCACAAGCCAATTTTCAAATACCCCGTACCGATGCGCGCTTCGTCGCTCATTACGCGAAGGTCGCAAGCCAGCGTCAGTCCGCAACCCGCGCCTACTGCCGGGCCGTTGATCGCGGCGATGACCGGTTTGTCACAACCCGTAACGGCGAGTACCCAGCGACCTACCCAATGCAAATCGTCGAGCCGTTCGGCGCGTGATTTTTTTCGCGCGTCGCGCATCGCCGCGACGTTGTCGGGCGAAAGCTCAAGCCCCGCGCAAAAGCCGCGTCCCGCGCCGGTGATGACGACCACGCGTACGGCGTCATCGGCGCTGGCTTCGTTGAGCGCGTGCGGCAACTCTTCGGCGAGTTGCCCGTTCACGGCGTTCAATTTTTCAGGACGGTTGAGCGTAATCGTCCGCACGCCTGCCGCCGTTGTTTCGCAAAGTAAATGTTGATAACTCATCTTCTCGTTCCCTTTTCAGTATTTGATTTGCGCGAGCGTAGCCTTGCCTTTGGCGTAAATTGTCACGACATAAAGATTGTCGTTCTCATTGTCGGGAATCGTCACAGGTTGCGCGACGCCCAACTTGGCGATGAGCGCGGGCACGGTGTTGGAATGGCCTACGATCAACGCAGTCTGTCCGGTGTTTTGCGTAATCGCATCGCCATAATTTTTCAGCGTTGCCGGACTCAAACTCGAACCTGCCATTTGCCCTGCCGGGTTTTGTACGCTCTCGACTTTGATCTCAGTCGCGGTAAGCCCCAACGCCTGTGCGAGCGGCGCGGCGGTCTGCTTCGTCCGTTGAAATTGCGACGTATAGATCGCTTTCACGCCCGCTTTCGCCAGCACTTCGGCCAATCGTTGCGCCCGCTTATGACCGATGTCAGACAGTTCGGCGTCGGAGGCATTCGATTGCTTTTCAGCGTGGCGTACCAAAAACACGGTCGTCACTTTGAATGGCGCATACGCCGTCGCGGCAGAACCGAACAGCGCACACAGCAACATGCAACCTAACATCCGTTGTTTATAAGTTTTCATGGTCATTGTCCCTCATGAGTGAAGTCGTAGATGAAATTGCGATTCACGGTATGCCTAACAGTTTGTGCGTTTGCAAACTCAGCCGCCAGCGTGGATGCGCCAGGCAGTAAGAAACCGCCGCTTGCGTATTCGCTTCACGTTGCGCGCCGTCCATCGGCTGTATAAAAAAATGATGAAAATTTAGCTCCGAAAAACTTTCAGGCATCGCGCCTGCTTGCGGATAAATCAGTTTCAATTCGTCGCCGCGCGTAATCGCCAATTCGGTTCCAGCTTTGGGGCTGACGCAAATCCAGTCAATGCCTTCAGGCGCGGGTTGCGTGCCGTTCGTCTCAATCGCTATCTCGAATCCGCGCGCGTGCAAGGCTTCAATCAATGCCGCGTCGAGTTGCAGTAATGGCTCGCCGCCGGTGCATACGGCGTAAGGCCGACCTTGTGAGAAGCCCTGTTGTATGTCAGGCCAGCAACGCGCGATGGCTTCGGCGAGTTGGTCTGCCGTGGCGAACTTGCCGCCCCCCGTGCCATCTGTGCCAACAAAATCAGTGTCGCAAAACTGACAGATCGCTGTCGTGCGATCAGCTTCGCGGCCCGACCAGAGATTGCATCCGGCGAAGCGACAGAATACGGCGGGGCGTCCGGCCTGCGCGCCTTCGCCTTGCAGCGTGTAAAAGATTTCTTTGACGGCGTAACTCATGAGTTTTGATAACGCACCGGGTCAATCGCGCCCGCTTCGGCAAATCCTTTCAGCCGCAACAAGCACGAATCGCAACGCCCGCACGAGATGCCTTCGCCATTTAGATCAGAGGGTGGGTCATAACACGAATGCGTCAACGAATAGTCTACGCCCAGCGTCAAGCCGCGTTGGATGATTTGCGCTTTGGTCAACGCAATCAGCGGCGTATGAATCTTGAGGCGTTGTTTGCCGCTTACGCCTGCTTTGGTGGCGAGGTTTGCCATCTGTTCATAAGCCGCAATGTATTCAGGCCGACAGTCAGGATAGCCGCTGTAATCAAGCGCGTTCACGCCAATGAAAATGTCACTCGCGTTAAGCGTTTCAGCGTAAGCCAATGCGAACGAAAGAAAGATTGTGTTGCGTGCGGGAACATAGGTCACCGGAATGTCGCTTTCCATTTCGGCCAGCGCGCGGTCTTTGGGAACTTCGATGTCAGCCGTGAGCGCCGAACCGCCAAAGGCGCGCAAATCAATGGAGGCGATAATGTGCGCTGTCACTTGCTGGCTTTGCGCAACACGCTGTGCGGCAGCGAGTTCAACGTCATGGCGCTGACCATAACGAAAGCTCAGGGCAAAAGGTGCGAAACCTTCAGCCTTAGCGATGGCGAGCGCGGTGGCGGAATCCAGCCCGCCGCTCAACAGCACGACTGCCGGTTGGTTGGTGTCACTTGGGGTTGCCATAGGCCACACATCGTAGGTTACGCCTGCGCGTTGTTTCAAGACGGCGTGAGAGTTGAGTAATTAATTGAAAAACTATTTATTGAAATAGCTCGACTTAGCGATGATGTCGCCCTGTTTAGAGTTCCTTTTGGTTGTGGATGCAGGGGGCCTGTGCTAGCCTCCAGGCCTTGAATACAGCAAAGGCGTCTGGCTTTCGCACTCCCAAATTGTGATTCCAGGACGTCGTAGGAGTAGCAGTTTTTCAAAGTACAAATTGATTAACTAACTTAAGAACAACCAGCCGGAGCTATGTGTGCCCTATCTGTGTCCCCCATGGATAATAGATATGTTTCGGCTAAGGAGTCAGAGCAAATGAAGGAAGATAAGCGCTTTTACACTTTTGTGTTTGCGCCTACGGCTAGCTCCCCCTTACGAAAACTCGCAGTCCCGCATAATGCCCTTTATGTGGTGTTTGGTCTGGCCGGTGTCGGCTTGCTGACCATCGCTTTCGGTGCATATAAACTTTCCCAACACGCTTATGTCGTAGCGAAACTCAACTTGATGCAGAACGAAAACCGTAAGCTCAAGGAAGAGAATTTCTCCGTCAAAAACAACATGGATCAGTTGCAAACGCGACTGGTCTCGATTGAAACCACTTCGCGCAAACTCGCTGAAGCCCAAGGCCTTGCGCCTTCTTCTACGGCGACAATGGGCAGCGGCGGCCCCAGCGAAAGCGGTACGTTGAGCGATCTCGAAAACACTACATCATCGTTGGAATTGCAACTGCGCCAACTCAAAGACGCCTTCGATAAGAATCAGGTCAAACTGGCTTCGACGCCGAGCGGCTGGCCGGTGTTGGGTTACATCACTGATGGTTTTGGTTCGCGTGCAAATCCATTTGGCGGCGGCGGTTCTGAATACCACGGCGGCTTGGATATTTCTGCGCCGTTCGGCACAGGTATTAACTCGACCGCCGATGGCATCGTGATTTTTGCCGGAATGGCGGGCGGATATGGCAACGTCGTGGTCGTAGATCACGGCTATGGCGTCACAACCCGTTACGCTCACATGTCGCGCCTTGACGCGAAAGTAGGCGACCACGTGAGCAAGGGCAAACAAATCGGCGCGGTCGGCAGCACCGGTCGTTCTACCGCTCCGCACTGCCATTACGAAGTGCGCTTGCAAGATCGCGCGGTCAACCCGATGAGTTACGTGGCAGCGGCGATGCGTTAAGGCGCGGCTGAACCATCGAAAAAAATACAACGAGGCTTCATTTCGCCCTGGCGATTTTCAGGCGAATGAAGCCTTTCTTTTTGAGGAATGCGCGCCTTGACACAATTGGGGCTTGACGGCTATTTTCCCCGCTTCCTCAAAGCCCCATATTTTGAATTGAACAAGGAGTTACGACATTGGCTAAAGGGCAAGCAGCAGAAGGGTTGAAACACGACCCGTTAATGGATCAATACGTAAAGGTCAGCGGGAAGGTTAAAGAAAACTCTCGCAACCTGACTAACATTTTAATCGGCGTTGCGGTCGTCGGGGCATTGGCCTTGATAGGCTGGATGATTTATTCGCGCCGCGCGAACAATGCCGCAGAAACGATGGCCGAAGGATTTCGCGTCAACGACGCCGTGGTGCAAAACCCGATTCCGGCGGGCGTGCAGGGTTACGCTTACACCACGCAGGACGAAAAGCACCGCAAGGCTTATGAAGCGTTCACCAAAGCGGCGAATGAATATCCTTCCTACAACGGCGACTTGGGACGTTATTACGCCGCGACGCATCAGTTGGCTTTCGAGCCGGAAAAGGCTGAAGCGACGTTGAAAGAGCTCGCCGCGAAAGATTCGCCTATCGGCTTACAAGCCCAGATGGCGTTGGGCGGACGTTATGAATCGGCGGGCAAGTTCGACGATGCCGTAGCGACCTATCAGAAGCTGGTAGCCAAACCCGGCGACCTTTCGCCTTACCTGCTCAAACTCAAACTCGCGCGCAGCCTCGAGGGTGCGGGCAAGAATAAAGAAGCGGCCGACGTATATTTTGAATTGGCAGGTGCTGACGACGTACGCGAAACGGGCATTGGCACCGAAGCGACTTCGCGGCTTACGATTCTCGATCCTGATCGTATAGAAAAATTGCCTGCCCCCAAACCCAAGGCAGGAATTGGCGGTTTGGGTGGTGGCATGCCGATTTCGGTACGCTAAGCGCATAACCTGACGCAAGAAAACCACACGAGTGGCAAGTGATAATCGGCTTGCCACTCGTTATTTTTTTGGAGAGAACGTCATGAACTTAATCGCTTCGATAAACTTATTGGACTGGGTGAAAGGCGCATTGGGTTTGAGCGTCCTTTTGCTATTGGCTGCGTGTCGTCAGACTGGCGCACCCGTGACGCAATCGGCTGCGCCAACCAATGCACCGCCTGTCGCTGCCGTGCCGTCTCAAGTAGCCAAACATCCAGACATCGGTTTTGCCTCGCGTAAGAAGTGGCAAGAGCATTTCGAAAAACACGGACGCGAATTCGGCAACGTGACGGCGGATGAATACTTGCGACAGGCGCAAACGTTGCGTGACCGCGCGGCGGGCGGTGACGTAGTTGAATCTGTGCGCCGCGATGGCGTAGTGACGCGCTTCGATAAGCTGTCGGGAACTTTTCTGGCATTCGACAGCGACTTGACGATTCGCACCTGTTTCAAGCCGAATGACGGCGTGAATTATTTCTGGCGACAAAGTAAGCGTTAGGAGCAAACGTTGAGAACGTCTCGGAGGAAACAGCGATGAGCAAGCAAGATTCTGTAAAGAGTTATTTGACCGAACGCGGCTGTGCGGCGGCAGTGGTCGAAGGCGGCTTCGCCGGGTTGATCGAACAATGGGAAGCATTGGTCACGTCGGTGGAAGAAGGTTATGAATTAGGGCTGGACGATTATTTGAACGAGTTGGACGTACGCCAAATTTTGGCTGACGCGCAGGCCAATGCGCCGCACGAAGAAACTGCGCCCTTCACCGAACCGTTGCAACGCGCCGACGAGCAGTTTCAGGCGCTTACGCAAGCGACCGAGGCTTGTCTGTGGGGTGAAGAAGTCGCCGAAGAAGAAGGCTGGTCGGCGAAAAACAATTTTTGGTATTACCGCCGCCCGCGCCGCGGCGATGCCGACTTTTTAGCTGAAATCAACGAAGTGTTGGGAGAGTAGCTCCTCACCAGCCCATCGTCAGAATTGGCAATCTAACGAGTGCGTGCTAGATTGCCCGCGCTGTCGCAAAGCGTGGCAGCTTAACTACTAACCAATAATTGACAATTGAATAAGCCGACGAATGCACGGGAAGTGTGGTGAAAGTCCACCGCTGTCCTCGCAACTGTAAACGGTTACGAAATCCCATCATGTCACTGGCGCGAAATGGTTATGTTGCTCCCCGCAACACGGCTGGCGCGCTCGGGAAGACGGGAAACTAGGTTTGATACCATAAGTCAGGAGACCGGTTCGCGCGGCGTTTTTGATTGCTCCTTCGAGTGAAAGGATTCGCAGATGACACACCTGTCTCTATTTTCTTCCGTTTCAAAATCTTTATTCATCACGCTTTGCTTATCGTTGTGCGTCTTCGCGCAAACGACTGAGTTAAGCGGACGTGTGACCGATGCCAGTTCTGCCGCGGTGGCTAATGCGCGCGTGATGTTGCGCGCGCGGGCGAGCAATGGCGTGACGACAGCGCAAACCGATGCGCAAGGCGCTTATCGTTTCGCTCGCGTGCTGCGTGGCGATTACGTGCTGACGGTCGAAGCGCGCGGCTTTGCGCGCTTCGTGCAAACGCTCGACACGGCGAATGCAAACAAACAAGACATAACGCTTTCGGTTGCCAGCGTAAATGACACGGTTGTCGTGACGGCTGCCGGTACGCCGCAAACCGTAGACGAAACCAGTAAATCAGTCAGCGTCGTCGAAGCCAGCGAGATTGCCTTGCGCGATGAGTATTCATTGATCGAAGCCTTGCGCCTGACGCCGGGCATGCGCGTGCAACAACTCGGCGGCCCGCAGGCATTGGCCGTCATCAAGACGCGCGGCTTGCGCAACGAAGACACCGCCGTGTTGATTGACGGATTTCGCTTTCGTGACGCTTCGACGATTGCGGGCGATGCTGCCAGCTTTCTGGCCGACCTGCTTTTCGTAAATCAAAACTGCCTTGAGGTAGTGCGCGGTTCAGGCTCGTCGCTTTACGGCACGAACGCCATCGGCGGTGTTATCAACGTGGTCAGCGATGAAGGCGGCGGCGCTCCGCACGGTTCGTTGCAGGCAGAAGGCGGACAACTCGGATTCTTCCGCACGCGCGGCAACGTGGCAGGCGGCTTCGCCAATGATCGCGTGGTTTATAACCTCGGACTCGCGCACCTCAACGTAGCCAACGGTTTGGACGGCGATGACGAAGCGCGCAATACCAGCGCGCAGGGCTTCGTGAAATGGAACGCGACAACGGCGGCTTCGTTAAGTGCGCGGCTGTTCGGAAATCGCGTAAACATGTTGCTCAACGACAGCCCTTACAACGCTCCGGCGGCGAATCTGCCAACCACTGGAATCGTTCCCGCGCGCGCCTTGGCACTTGATCAACAGCGTTTGCTCGAAGCCGGACAGACTTTCGCGTTGGGCAATGCGACATTCATCCCTGGCTTGAATGATCCTGACTATCGGCGTCGCGCGCATACATTAAGCGGAGCCTTGCGCTGGCAGCATGCGCTGAATTCGTCGCTGAGTTATCAACTCGGCTATCAGGGCTTGACGACTTCGCGCGCTTTTCTCGACGGCACGCGCGGCAGACGTTTTGAGCCGCAATTTAACAATCGCAGTGATTTCAACGCGCGCATTGATACGGCCAACGCGCGACTGGATTGGCTCGCGGCACGTTTGAACCAACTGACAGTCGGCTATGAATTCGAGCGCGAAGGTTATGAAAACCCTTCGACCGATGAGAATCCGAACCTCGCGCAACGCACCAACGCGCGCACCAAGATCAATCAACGCAGCCACGCCTTTTATGTGCAAGATCAAATGCGTTTGCTGTCAGAACGCTTGCAAGTCTCGCTGGCTTTTCGTGCGCAGAACTTTCAACTCTCACGTCCGCAATTTTTTGGCGGAGCGCCGCAATACAACAACACGACGTTTGCCGCGCCGCCCACGGCTTACACCGGTGATGGTTCGGTG